>NZ_JBKBOV010000037.1:0-54210 GCF_046293535.1 Massilia sp.
CGGCGCCGCCGCGCCGGCCGCGCCTGCCGCTGCTCCAGCAGCCCCGGCGGCCGCTGCGGCGGCGCCGGCCGCCGGCGGCGACGGCTACATCTACTACCTGCAGGCAGGCGCCTTCCGCGAGATGTCGGACGCCGAGAACACCCGCGCCAAGCTGGCGCTGCTCGGCTTCGAAGCCGCGATCACCGACCGCAGCACCGACAGCGGCGTGCTGCACCGGGTGCGCGTCGGCCCCTACAACGGACCGGAAGCGATGAACAAGGCGCGCGCCAAGCTGCTCGACAGCGGCATCGACGTCGCCATCGTCCGCAACCAGCGCTAAGCCTTGCTACCCCAGCCGAGGAACCGCATGAACCCGCTTCGCCGCCTGATCTGCCGCGCCGCCCTGCTTGCCGCCCCCGCGCTTGTTGCCGGTACTGCCGCCGCCTCCCCGGCCTCGCCCAGGGAAGGCGCCGAGTACCAGCTCCTGCCGGAAGCCCAGCCGACCGACGGCCCAGGCAAGATCGAGGTCATCGAGTTCTTCGCCTATTACTGCCCGCACTGCTACACCTTCGAGCCCTACCTGGCCGACTGGGTCAGGAAACAGGGCGACGACATCGTGCTGCGGCGCGTGCACGTGGCGCGCGGCGCGCAGGTGGCGGCCCAGCAGCGCCTGTTCTTCACGCTCGAGTCGCTCGGCCTGCTCGAGCAGTTCCACGGCAAGGTCTTCAACGCCTACCACGTCGAACGCGTCGGCTTCACCCAGGACGAGCAGGTGTTCGACTGGGCCAGCCGCGCCGGCATCGAGCGCGCCAGATTCATCGACACCTACCGCTCCTTCGGCGTGCAGGCCAAGCTGCGCCGCGCGCAGGCGATGATGGAAGCCTACCGCATCACCCACTGGCCGATGATCGCGATCGACGGCCGCTTCCTGACCTCGCCCGGCATGGTCGGCGAATCCGGCAAGATCAGCGGCGACGACGCCCTGCAAGGCACCCTGCAAGTGATGGACATGCTGGTCGCGCGGGCCAAAGCGGACAAGAAATGACCCTGCCGGGCCGGGTGTTCATCACCGGCGCCTCGAGCGGCATCGGCGCGGCGCTGGCGCGCGAATACGCGGCGCGCGGCGCGTCCCTCGGCCTGCTGGCGCGGCGCCGTCCGGCGCTGGAAGAACTCGCCGCCAGCCTTCCCCATCCCGAACGCCACCGCATCTATGCCGCCGACGTCACCGACCGCGAGGCGCTGGCCGCCGCCGCGGCCGACTTCATCGCGGCCATGGGTGGCGCCGACATCGTGATCGCCAGCGCCGGCATCTCGCATGGCACGCTCACCGAGCGCCCCGCCGACCTCGGGATGTTCGACGCCGTGTTCGCGACCAACGTGAACGCCACCGTCGCCACCTTCGCGCCTTTCATCGACAGCATGAAAGCCCAGCACGGTCCGCGCCGCCTGGTCGGGATCGGCAGCGTCGCGGGCATCCGCGGCATGCGCGGCGCCGGCGCCTATTGCGCCTCCAAGGCCGCGGTGCACAGCTACTGCGAATCGCTGCGCCTGGAACTGCGCGCATCCGGCATCAAGGTGGTCACCATCGCCCCCGGCTATATCGATACGCCCATGACACGCAACAACCGTTTTCCCATGCCCTTCCTGATGCCCGCCGAGCGCTTCGCCGCCGCAGCGGTCGACGTCATCGCGCGCGGTTCCAGCTACCGCGTGCTGCCCTGGCAGATGGGCCTCGTGGCCAAGCTGCTGCGCCTGCTGCCGAACGCCTTGTTCGATCGCGCGTTCGCGCGCGCCCCGACCAAGCAAAGGGCCGGTGAAGGGCGGGAACGGGCATGAACGCCGCCAGCATCTTCTCCTTGTCCCGTGCCGGCGTGCGCGTCGAAGTCGTGCCGGAAACCGGCTCAACCAACGCCGACCTGCTGGCGCGCGCCGCGCAACTGGCCGAGCCGGTGCTGCTGGTCGCCGAGCACCAGACCGCGGGCCGCGGGCGCGCCGGCCGCAGCTGGCTCTCGTCGAGCGAGAATTCGCTGACCTTTTCGCTGGCCTGGAAGTTCGAGGGCGGCCCGCAGATGCTCTCCGGCCTGCCGCTGGCGGTCGGCGTGGCGCTGGGCGACGCGCTGGGACGGCTCGGCGTGCAGGTCCAGCTCAAGTGGCCGAACGACGTGCTCAAGGACGGCGACAAGCTGGCCGGGATCCTGATCGAGACCCAGTCCGCTCCTGGCGGCGGCACCTGGGCCGTGATCGGCGTCGGCCTGAATCTCATCATGCCGGACGACGTGGAAGCCCTCCTCGGCCGCAGCGCGGCCGGCGCGCCCTGGCTGGCGCGCATGGACCGCGACGTGCTGGTGGCCGCCCTGCTCGACGCGCTGGCCGACGCGCTGCGCCTGTTCGCGCAGCAAGGCTTCGGCGCCTTCAGCGCGCGCTGGAACCTGCGCCATGCCTGGCAGGGCCGCACGGTCGTCATCCTCGACGACGGCAAGCTGCTGCAGGAAGGCCTGGCGGCGGGCGTCGACGATGCCGGCCGCCTGCTGCTGGACACGGCCGAAGGACGCACCACCGTGCTGGCGGGCGACGTGTCGCTGCGGGTGAAAGAATGAGCCTGCTGCTGATCGACGCCGGCAATACCCGCATCAAATGGGCGGTCGCGGCGCCGGGCGCCGCGCTGGGCGCCTGGACCCTGCTCGATGCGGTCTCGCACGCCGGGCTCGACGGCGCGGCCGCGGCCTGGCGGCGGGCCGGCGTGAGCCGGGCGCTGGTCTCGAACGTGGCCGGCGCCGAGGTGCGCGAGCGCATTGCGCGGGCGCTGCCGGCGGGAATCGCGGTCGAGTGGTTCGCCTCGACCGCGGAGCGCGCGGGCCTGCGCAACGGCTACCGCAACCCGGTCCAGCTGGGCTGCGACCGCTTCGCCGCCGCCATCGGCGCGCGTGCGCTGGCGCCTGGGCAGGACGTGATCGTGGCGACCTGCGGCACCGCGACCACGGTCGACGCCGTGACAAGGGATGGCCGCTTCATCGGCGGCATGATCCTGCCGGGCCTGGCCCTGATGGCCGGCTCGCTGGCCCGCAATACGGCGCAACTGCCCCAGGTGACGCCCGGCGCAGCCCCGCCACCGCTCTTCGGCGACAACACCGACGACGCGATCGTCTCCGGCGTCCTGTCGGCCCAGGCCGGCGCCATCGAGCGCGCCTGCGCGGCCCACGCCGCCACGGCGTGCATCGTTTCCGGCGGCGCGGCGCCCACCGTCGCGCCGGTCCTCAAGTTCTCCTGCCTGCTGGTCGATAACATCGTGCTGGTCGGCCTGCATGCGGCAGCCGCCCGAGGATGAAGGAGCGCACTCGATGAAATTCGTATTCTGGGCATTGCTGGCGCTGAACGCCCTGCTGCTGGCCTATGGCCAGGGCTACCTCGGCAAGCTCGAAGGCGGGGAACGCGAGCCGCAGCGCCTCAGGAACCAGCTGGCTCCCGAGCGCATGGTCATGCTCACCGCGCAGGAAGCACGCGCGGCCGCCGAGATCGCCGCGCCCCCGGCCGCGCCGGAGCCGCAAGCCGCCGAGGCGGCGCCCGCCCCCGCCCCCGCGCCGGCGCTCGAGACGATTGCCTGCACCCAGGCCGGCGCCTTCACGGCCGCCGATGCGCGCCGCTTCGGCACCCGCATCGCCGGCCTCGAACTGGGCCAACGCGCCACGCGCACCAGCGTCCCCTTCCAGGAAATCACCAGCCATCTGGTCTACCTGCCGCCGAACGGCGGCAAGGAGGGCGCCGAGCGCCGCGCCGCCGAACTGAGGGAGAAAGGCGTCGCGAACTTTTTCGTGATGCAGGGTGATTCGCCGCTCAAGTGGTCGGTGTCGCTCGGCGTGTTCAAGACCGAGGCGGCGGCGCAGGGCCTGGTGGCGGCGCTGGGCAAGCAGGGCGTCCGCGGCGTGCGGGTGCTGCCGCGCGGTCCGCAGGGCACGCGCGCGGCCTGGCAGTTCCGCGACCTGACGCTTGATGAGCGCAGCCGCGTGGCAGGCATCGCCGACGATTTCGCGGGGGTGCACGTGGGTGCCGGCCGCTGCCCGGCCTGGGGACACCGTTGTCCGTACATAAACGCTTTCGTGGGGTGGCCGGCGGCGCCGTCCACCCTACATGCTTGCGCGATAACGCTTATCGCTTGACGACGATCGGCTTGAGCCCGAACGAGGACGGCACCGAGCGTGCCGCCGCCGCCGCATCCTCGCGGCTGCCGAACGGTCCGCCATACAGGCGGTTGACCGCCCCCACCTTGACCACTTCGAGCTTGCCGACTTCGACCCCGGCGCCGATCAGCCGCTCGCTCATCGCTTCCGCGGTGCCGGAGCGGCTGTAGGCGCCGAGCTGGACGTAGAAGCTGCCGCGCGGGACCAGCTTGGGCACCACCTCGGCCACCGCCGCGCTGTCGGTGCGCACCCGGTCTTCCAGCATCAGGGCGGCGATTTCCGGCGGCGCCGACTGCGCCGCCGAGGTGGCGCTGCGGCGCTCCGAGGCCATTTGAATCGGATCGTCCGGAAACAGGCGCTCGAGTTCGACCTCGTGGCTGCCCTTGCCCAGCAGGCCGAGCTTGAGGGCCGCCGTGTACGAGACGTCGACGATGCGGCTGGCGTGGAAGGGGCCGCGGTCGTTGATGCGCACCACCACCGACTTGCCGGACTCGACGCTGGTGATGCGCGCGTAGGACGGAATCGGCAGCGTCGGGTGCGCCGCCGTCATCTTGTACATGTCGTAGAGTTCGCCGGACGAGGTCTTCTGGCCGTGGAACTTGATGCCGTACCAGCTGGCGACGCCGCGCTGCACGAAGGGATCCTGGTGCAGGATCGGGGTATAGCTCTGGCCGAACACCGAATAGGGACGGTTGGCCCAGCGCGAATAAGGTTCGGCCTTGACGACCGCGTCGGGCAGGTCCATCAGGCCCGGCGGGGGATTCGGGCCGGGGCCGTCGTCCTTGTAGTAGCCGCCGCGCCCGGAATTGGCCGGCGGCAGCTTGGGCAAGTCTCCCACCTTCGCCTTGGGATGCTTCCACGGCAGCGGGATCAGGCTCTTGCGCTCACCGGTGTCGGTGGTGCTGCAGCCGGTGACGAACAAGGCCAATGCGATGACCGTGACAAGTTGTTTTCTTGGAACGGCCATGCGCGTCCTTGTTAAATTACGTTTGCACTAGTTTACGATGTCTTTGAATACTCATCAATATACCAGCGCCGAGGCCGAGCGTAATGAAGGCTGTTCCGCCATAGCTCATGAAAGGTAGCGGAACTCCGACGACGGGCAGGATACCAATCACCATGCCCATGTTGACGAAAGCATAAGTGAAGAACATCATCGTGATCGCGCCGGCCAGCAGGCGCGAGAAGGTGTTCGGCGCATTCGCGGCGATCATCAGCCCGCGCCCGATCAGGAGCAGGTAGACGAACAACAGGAACAGGTTGCCGACCAGGCCGAATTCTTCCGAATACACGGCGAACACGAAGTCGGTGGTCTGCTCGGGCACGAATTCCAGGGCGCCCTGCGTGCCCTGCAGATACCCTTTCCCGAACAGGCCGCCGGAGCCGATCGCGATCTCCGACTGGATGATGTGGAAACCCTTGCCCAGCGGGTCGGAAGTGGGGTCGATCAGGGTCATCACCCGCTCGCGCTGGTAGTCGTGCAGCATCGACCAGGCGATCGGGAGTGACGCGGCGCCCGACACGGCCAGCGCGATGATGACCTTCCATGGCAGGCCGGCCAGGAAGATCACGTAGAATCCCGACGCGGCCACCATCAGCCCGGTGCCGAGGTCGGGCTGCTTCGCGATCAGGGTGAACGGGATCAAGAGGAGCACGGCGGCCACGGTATAGGTCTTCCAGGTGTTCGCATTGGCGCGCTGCTGGAAATACCAGGCCAGCATCAGCGGTGTCGCGATCTTCAGGATCTCGGAAGGCTGGATGTCGATGCCCACGTGCAGCCAGCGCCGCGCGCCCTTCTTGATGATGCCGAACATGGCCACCGCGATGAGCAGCGCGACCCCGACCGTGTAGATCGGCACCGCGAGCCGCATCAGGGTCTGCGGCGGCACGTTGGCCGCGATCCACATGACGGCGAAGGACAGCAGGAAGTTACGGATCTGGTGCTCGACGCGGTCGGGGAACTCGGCGCCGGCCGAGGTCATGGTAATCACGCTGGTCATCATCAGGACGAACAGCACCAGGCCGAGTGGCCAGTCGAAGACCGTGAAATAGGGACGCAGGCGGCGCCGCAGCGAGCGGCGTTCTGGAATGTGCGCCATGGCTTATTCCTTTCGAGTGGCTGGCACGCCCGGCGTCGCCGGCGCTGCTGCCTGGATGACCGGACCCGGCGCGGGTGGCGGCGCGGCCGCGGGGGCGGCGGGCGGCGCGGCTCTTGGCACGGGTGCGGCGCCGGCCGGCTTATCGGCCGGTGTGGAAGGCGCCGGGCGCTTGCCCAGCAGGTGGTAGTCGAATGCCTTGCGCGCGATCGGCGCCGCGGTCGAGCCGCCGGAGCCGACGTTCTCGACGATCAGCGCCACCGCAATGGTCGGCTTGTCGGCCGGGGCGAAGCCGATGTAGAGCGCGTTGTCGCGGTGGCGCTCGTCGATGGCGTTGGCATTGTACTTGGCGCCCTTCAGGCCGATCACCTGGGCGGTACCGGTCTTCCCCCCCGAGAGGTAGCCGGCATTGGCAAAGGCGCGGAAACCCGTGCCGTAGGATTCGTGGTTCACGCCGACCATGGTGCGCTTGATGAAGTCGATGTTTTCCTGCTTGAGCGGGATGCGGCGGGTTTCCTTCGGCACCGTCTGGGTGCGCTGCTTGGTGGCCCCGTCCTCGATCAGCTTGACCAGGTGCGGCTTCATCACGATGCCGTCGTTGGCCAGGGTCGAGACCGCGTGCGCCAGCTGGATCATGGTGTAGTTGTTGTAGCCCTGCCCGATCGAGACCGAGATGGTGTCGCCGCCTACCCACTTGCCGGCGCGGGGGTTCTTGGCGAAACGCTTTGCCTTCCATTGCTTGGACGGGAGCACGCCGGCCTTCTCGTGCTCGAGGTCGATGCCGGTCAGCTCGCCGAAGCCGAACTGCCTCATGAAGCCCGAGATATTATCGATGCCCATGTCGTTGCCGAGCTGGTAGTAGTAGGTATCGCAGGATTGCACCACCGACTTGTACATGTCGACCACGCCGTGGCCGCCCGGCTTGACGTCGCGGAAGCGGTGCCCGCCCAGGATGAAGAAGCCGGGGTCGCGGATCGCGTCCGAGGGCTTGCGCAGGCCCATCTCGAGGGCGGCGAGCGACATGAAGGGCTTGAGGGTCGACGCGGGCGGATAGGTGCCCGACAGCGGGCGGTTCATCAGCGGCCGGTCGAGCGAGGTGTTCAGCTCGTTCCAGCTCTGGGTGTCGATGCCGTCCACGAACAGGTTCGGGTCGAAACTGGGGCGCGACACGTAGGCCAGCACGTCGCCGGTGGCGGGTTCGATCGCCACCAGCGCGCCGCGCCGATCGCCGAAGGCTTCCTCGATCACCTTCTGCAGCTCGATGTCGATCGACAGGATCAGGTTGCTGCCCGGCGTCGGCGGGGTGCGCGACAAGGTGCGGACGGCGCGCCCGCCGGCGGTGCGTTCGACCCGCTCGTAGCCGGTGGTGCCGTGCAGGTAGCTCTCGTATTTCTTCTCCAGGCCTTCCTTGCCGATATGCTCGGTGCCGTTGTAGTTGGCGGCCAGGCCGTCTTCCTCGAGCTGGGCCTGTTCCTTCTGGTTGATGCGGCCGATGTAGCCGATCACGTGCGAGGCGGTCTCGCCCAGCGGGTACTGGCGGAACAGGCGCGCCTGCACCTCCACGCCCGGGAAGCGGAAGCGCTGCGCGGTGAAGCGCGCCACTTCGTCGTCGGTCAGGCGGGTGCGCAGCGGCACGCTGGAGAAGCTGCGCGACTCTTCCAGCAGGCGCTTGAAGCGGCGCCGGTCGCGGGCGTCGATCTCGATCAGCTTGGACAGCTCGTCGATCACCGACTCCATGTTGGCCTGCAGCTTGGACGGCGTGATCTCGAGCGTATAGGCCGAGTAGTTGCGCGCCAGGACCACGCCGTTGCGATCGACGATCAGGCCGCGGTTGGGCACGATGGGCACCAGCGCGATGCGGTTGCCCTCGGCCTGCGCCGAGAACTGGTCGTAGCGCAGCACCTGCAACCAGACCAGGCGCGCCACCAGCAGGCCGAAGCAGATGAAGACGAGCGCCACCAGCGCCGTCAGACGCATGCGGAAGTGGTGGATCTCGCGGTCGTTGTCCTTGAATTCGGTCACAGCGCAGAAAGCTCGGTTCGGGTCGGTCAGATCGGGCGGGTATGGTCGCGGTCGACGGCGCGGCGCTGCGGCGCCAGCAGCAGCCAGGTAATCACCGGCCACAGGGCGACGGCGACGATGCTCTCGCCGAAGTACAGCACGCCGGGAAAACGGCCCGAGGCGGTGAAGTGGACGAAGAACTGCACCGCCTGCGCCAGCAGCAGCAGCGGCAGCACGTGCATGGCCTGGGTGGTCAGGCGGAACCACAGCACGCGGCGGTGGATCATGATGGCCAGGTAGGACAGCAAGGTGTAGGCGAGCGCATTCTCGCCCAGCAGGCTGGCGTCGTGCACGTCCATCAGCAGGCCCATGACGAAGGCGACCCCGATGCCGACCTTGCGCGGCTGGTGGATGCCCCAGAACACGAGCACCAGCGCGACGAAGTCGGGCGCGCCGACCCAGCGGCCCAGCGGCAGCAGGTTGAGCATGAAGGCGCAGACCAGGCTGAAGGTGATGAACAGCGGGCTGACGGGCAGCAGGATGTAATGCGGACGGTTACCGGGCATTATTGGCCCTCCCTGTTGGCCGGGCGGACGGCTGTGGCCGGCGGCGTGGCGCCCCCTGCCCTGGCGGCCGGGGCGGCGCCCGGGGTGACGGTGGCGGATTGCGCAGGAGGAGTGCGCACCGGCGGCGGCGCCGTGGCCGCAGGCGCCGCGCCGGCCTGCTGTGCAGGAGCGGCAGCCGGAATGCCTGCGCCCGGCGCAGGCTGCGCGGGCGCGCCCTGCGGCGGCAGCGGCGCAGGCGCCAATGGCGGCGCCGGGATCGGCGCCATGTCCGGCAGCTTGCGCCGCGCAGTGGCGCCCTGCGTCGCGGCCTTTGGCTTGGGCGGCAAATTCGACTGCGACATGATGACCAGGAGCTGGCGGTTGCGGTCGATGCCGCCCAGCGGCTGGCCGACCACGCGCCCGAAGGTGCCGCCGGCCACGCTTTCGACCTGCACCACCTTGGCCACCGCCAGGCCGGCCGGATACATGCCGTCCAGGCCCGAGGTCACCAGGATGTCGCCCACCTGGATGTCGGCATTGGCCACCACGAAGCGCAGGTCGAGCAGGCCGGACTGGCCGCGGCCGTAGGCAATGCTGCGCAGGCCGCTGCGCAGCACCTGCACCGGGATCGCCTGGTCCCTGTCGGTCAGCAGCGTGACCTCGGAGGTGAACGGGAACACGCGCGTGACCTGGCCGACCACGCCGGCATGGTCGATCACCGGCAGGCCGGGCACGACGTCATGGCGCGAGCCGCGGTCGATCACGATGCGGCGCGTCGACGGGTCGCGCGCGTCGTACAGGATCTCGGTCATCTGGGCCTGGACCGGCAGGTGCTGCTTCGCATCCATCAGGCGGCGCAATTGCGCGTTCTCGGCCATCTGGAGCTGGGCCTGCTGCAGCAGGCGCGACTGCGCCAGTTGCTGGGTCTTGAGCTGGTTCACTTCCTTCTGGAGCGAGGAAATCGAGGAGAAGTAGCCGGCCATGTTGCCGAGCGCCTCGCGCGGCATCAGGGCGGCCATCTGCAGGGGGTAGAGGACGGTGGCGGCCACCTGCCGCACCGAGGCCAGGGCCTGGTAGCGGGCGTCGACCACCAGGAGCAGCACCGAGATCAGCGCGAAGACGATCGCTTTCACCCGCGCGGGGGCGCCCTGTTTGAAAAGCGGCGGAGGACTGTATTGCATGCCCTGTTGGCGTCCTGTCTAGTCGGCGCTGCGAATGTCAACGCGGGCAGACGCGCGCGGATCGTCCGCACGCCCTGCCCGCTGCGACATCGGCCGCGCCGCTCTTATCGGTGATGTTGGATGATTACTCGTAGGAGAAGATCGAGCCCAGCTTGTCCATGCGCTCGAGCGCCATGCCGGAACCGCGCACCACGCAGGTCAGCGGATCTTCGGCCACCAGCACCGGCAGGCCGGTCTCTTCCATCAGCAGGCGGTCGAGGTCGCGCAGCAGGGCGCCGCCGCCGGTCAGCATCATGCCCTTCTCGGCGATGTCGGCGCCCAGTTCCGGCGGAGCCTGCTCCAGCCCGTTCTTGACGGCCGAGACGATGTTATTGAGCGGGTCGGTCAGGGCTTCCAGGATCTCGTTCGAGGAGATCGTGAACGAGCGCGGGATGCCTTCGGACAGGTTGCGGCCCTTGACTTCCATTTCCTTGACTTCCGAACCCGGGAAAGCGGACCCTATTGCCTTCTTGATCGCTTCGGCGGTCTGTTCGCCGATCAGCATGCCGTAGTTGCGGCGGATGTAGTTGACGATGGCTTCGTCGAACTTGTCGCCGCCCACGCGCACCGAACCCTTGTAGACCATGCCGCCCAGCGAGATGATGCCGACTTCGGTGGTGCCGCCGCCGATGTCGACCACCATCGAGCCGGTCGCGTCCGAAACCGGCAGGCCGGCGCCGATCGCGGCCGCCATCGGCTCCTCGATCAGGTAGACCTGCGAGGCGCCGGCGCCGAGGGCCGACTCGCGGATCGCGCGGCGCTCGACCTGGGTCGAACCGCAGGGCACGCAGATGATGATGCGCGGCGACGGGCGGAAGAATTTCGAATCGTGCACCATGCGGATGAACTGCTTGAGCATCTGCTCGGTGACGGTGAAGTCGGCGATCACGCCGTCCTTCATCGGGCGGATGGCTTCTATGTTGCCCGGCACCTTGCCCAGCATCTGCTTGGCTTCCTTGCCGACCGCCTGGATCGTCTTCTTGCCGTTCGGGCCGCCCTCCTGGCGGATCGCGACGACCGACGGCTCGTCCAGGACGATGCCCAGGCCGCGCACGTAGATCAGGGTGTTGGCGGTACCGAGGTCGATCGCCAGGTCATTCGAGAAGTAGCTGCGTAAAGAACCAAACATGTGTGTCCTGATGGCGCGCGGGGCGCGCGTGATAATTGATCGGGATATCCTCGCCGCGCTTGCCGAGCGCCTAACAAAACCCCCATGGCGGCGTTGCATCGTCTTGCCGTACATGCGTACTGCCTGCGACGATGCGCCTTGCCCTGGAGGCTTTGTTAGACGCTCTAGTGCCTCGCGGTCTTTCCTGCGGCGGGCGGTCTCGCAGCCCGACAGCGCATTAGCCCGCCATTCTACCTTATAATTTGTCGATTAAATGCTGAAAACGGGTGCTTTTGCCCCCCATTTCCAATGGCGAGATCGGCGGTGTTACCAAGGTTTTATCGGACGTAGCGAACCGTTCGCTGACCGCCTGCCAACTTTCGTTATTAGCCCAACCACATTTTGCACGCGGTTTCAAGGCCGCGCCCTTGCCATGTCCCTGACACTTTCAGACGTAAAACGCATCGCCAACCTGGCCCAGCTCGAGATGGACGAAGCCCACGCGCAAACCGCGCTGGCCGAGTTGAACGGCATCTTCGCCCTGGCCGAACAGATGCAGGCGGTGGACACGACCGGTGTTGCGCCATTGTCGCAGCCGCTCTCCAGCATCATGGCGCTGCCGCTGCGCCTGCGCGACGACGTGGTGACCGAAGAGAACCGCCGCGAGGATTACCAGGCGCCGGCGCCGAAGGCCCAGGACGGCCTGTACCTGGTGCCGAAGGTCATCGAGTAATCCACGCAACCCGC
This sequence comes from Massilia sp., assembly GCF_046293535.1. Classification (NCBI taxonomy): domain Bacteria; kingdom Pseudomonadati; phylum Pseudomonadota; class Betaproteobacteria; order Burkholderiales; family Oxalobacteraceae; genus Massilia; species Massilia sp. The sequence continues at coordinate 11,872 of NZ_JBKBOV010000037.1, forward strand.
TTTTTCAGAAGAACGCACATGCACAACAAGACCATCAAAGAGCTGTCCGCGCTCCTGCAATCGAAGCAGGTCTCGAGCGTCGAACTCGCCAAGCACTACCTCGACCGCATCGAAGCGAGCAGCCACAACGCCTTCCTGCACCTGGACCGCGAGCGCACCCTGGCCCAGGCGGCCGCCGCCGACGCGCGCATCGCCGACGGCACGGCCGGCGCCCTGACCGGCGTGCCGATCGCGCACAAGGACATTTTTGTCACCCGTGGCTGGCGCACCACGGCCGGCTCGAAGATGCTGGCCAATTATGAAAGCCCGTTCGACGCGACCGTGGTCGAGCGCTTCAACCGCGCCGGCATGGTCACCCTGGGCAAGGTCAACCTCGACGAATTCGCGATGGGCTCGGCCAACGAGAACTCGGCCTTCGGCGCGGTAAAGAATCCCTGGGATCCGCTGGCGGTGCCGGGCGGCTCCTCGGGCGGCTCGGCCGCCGCGATCGCCGCGCGCCTGGCGCCGGCCGCCACAGCCACCGACACCGGCGGCTCGATCCGCCAGCCGGCCGCCTTCTGCGGCGTCACCGGCATCAAGCCGACCTACGGCCGCGTGTCGCGCTTCGGCATGATCGCTTTCGCATCCTCGCTGGACCAGGGCGGCCCGATCGCCCAGACCGCCGAGGATTGCGCGTTGCTGCTGAACGACATGATCGGCTTCGACGAGCGCGACTCGACCAGCCTGACGGTCGAACAGGGCAACGTGGCGGAAGACTACACCCGCGACCTGAACAAGCCCCTGAACGGCCTGCGCATTGGCGTGCCGAAGGAATACTTCGGCGAAGGCCTGGCGCAGGACGTGGAGCAGGCGGTGCGCGCCGCGCTGGACGAATTCGTCAAGCTGGGCGCTTCGCTGGTCGAGATCTCGCTGCCCAAGACCGCCTTGTCGATCCCGACCTACTACATCATCGCCCCGGCCGAAGCCTCGTCGAACCTGTCGCGCTTCGACGGCGTGCGCTACGGCCACCGCGCCGCGGAGTACAAGGATCTGCAGGACATGTACCGCAAAACCCGCGCCGAAGGCTTCGGCCCCGAGGTCCAGCGCCGCATCATGGTCGGCACCTACGTGCTGTGCCACGGCTACTACGACGCCTACTACGTGCAGGCGCAAAAGATCCGCCGCCTGATCGCCGACGACTTCCAGGCCGCGTTCGCCGACAAGTGCGACGTGATCATGGGCCCGGTGGCGCCGACGGTGGCCTGGGATCTCGGATCGAAGGCGAACGACCCGGTGGCGAACTACCTGGCCGACATCTACACCCTGTCGACCAGCCTGGCGGGCCTGCCGGGCATGTCGATCCCGGTCGGCTTCGGCCAGGGAGAAAAGAACGCCAAGCGCCCGGTCGGCCTGCAAATCATCGGCAACTACTTCAATGAAGCCAAGCTGCTGAACATCGCGCACCAGTACCAGCAAGTGACCGACTGGCATACGCGCGCCCCGGAAGGCGTTTGAGCACCACGAACACCTAGGGTGGACGGCTTCGCCGTCCGCGCGTTCAACCAGCCCCGGCCCAGAACAACAGCAACACGCAGCCGGCGCGCAGCGAACAGAAAAGAGAACACAACATGCAATGGGAAGTCGTCATCGGTCTTGAGAACCACGTGCAGCTCACGACCAACTCGAAAATCTTCAGCGGCAGCTCGATCCGCTTCGGCGCCGAGCCGAACACCCAGGCCAGCCCGGTCGACCTGGCGCTGCCGGGCGTGCTGCCGGTGCTGAACCGCGGCGCCGTCGAGCGCGCGATCCGCTTCGGCCTGGCGGTCGGCGCAAAAATCGCGCCGCAGTCGGTGTTCGCCCGCAAGAACTACTTTTACCCCGACCTGCCGAAGGGCTACCAGATCAGCCAGTTCGAAGACCCGGTGGTCCAGGGCGGCACGATCAGCTTCGCCTTTGAAAAGGACGGCAAGCTGGAGACCAAGACCGTCAACCTGACCCGGGCGCACCTGGAAGAGGATGCCGGCAAATCGCTGCACGAGGACTATGCCGGCATGAGCGGCATCGACCTGAACCGCGCCGGCACGCCGCTGCTCGAGATCGTGTCCGAGCCGGAGATGCGCAGCGCCGCCGAAGCCGTGGCGTATGCCAAGGCCCTGCACTCGCTGGTGGTGTGGCTGGGCGTCTGCGACGGCAACATGCAGGAAGGTTCCTTCCGCTGCGACGTCAACGTCTCGGTGCGCCCGATGGGCCAGAAGGAATTCGGCACCCGCTGCGAGATCAAGAACCTGAACTCCTTCCGCTTCATGGAAGAAGCCATCCACTACGAAGTGCGGCGCCAGATCGAGCTGATCGAAGACGGCGGCAAGGTGATCCAGGCGACCCGCCTGTGGGACCCGGACAAGAAGGAAACCCGCTCCATGCGCACCAAGGAAGACGCGCAGGACTACCGCTACTTCCCGGACCCGGACCTGCCGCCGCTCGTCATCGGCCAGGACTGGATCGAGCGCGTGAAAGCCGACATGCCGGAACTGCCGGGCGCCCTGCGCGCGCGCTTCACCGGCGAATACGGCCTGCCGGAATACGACAGCCTGGTGCTGACCTCGTCGAAATCGATGGCGACCTACTACGAGGCCGTGGTGCTTGCGGCCGGCAAGGAGAACGCGAAAGCCGCCGCCAACTGGATGATGGGCGACGTTTCGTCGACCCTGAACCGCGAAGGCGTCGAACTGGATGACTCGCCAGTCAGCGCAGCCCAGCTGGCCCTCTTGCTCAAGCGCATCGCCGATGGCACCATCTCGAACAAGGCAGGCAAGGAAGTCTTCGCCGCCATGTGGGAAGCCAAATCGCAGGACGAGAACCTGGCCGACGCCGTGATCGAGCAGAAGGGCCTGAAGCAGATCTCCGACACGGGCGCCCTGGAAGCGATCGTCGACGAGGTGCTGGCTGCGAACGCCAAGTCGGTCGAGCAGTACCGCGCCGGCAAGGAAGCCGCGATCAACGCCCTGATCGGCCAGACCATGAAGGCCTCGAAGGGCAAGGCCAATCCGGCCCAGGTGACCGAGCTGCTGAAGAAGAAGCTGGCAGGCTGAGTTTCGTCTCCGCCACCACGACAAACCGGGGCTTGCCCCGGTTTTTTCATGGCCAGACGGGAGTGTGAATGCGTGGGAATTGGTGAGTTTTCGAGGGCGAGCGTTTTCTATAATCGATGCTCTTCTCTCGAAAGGCACCGATGCGCCGCACCGCTTTTCTCGCCTTGCTTTCCTTGCTCGCAATGGCCCCACGCGCGCATGCCACCGAAACGACTCAGGTCTATCTCGACAATGGCGAACTGAATTACGTCGGCTATCTGGACGAGGACGCGAACAAGCGCCTGTTCGCGCTATACGAGGGCTTGGCGGACAAGCCAACCGTGCTGTCGATCCGCAGCAAGGGCGGCGAGGTGAACACCGGCATGGCACTCGGGCGCTGGGTGCGCGAGCGCCGGCTCGACATCAAGGTGATGGAGTTCTGCCTGTCTTCCTGCGCAAACTATGTGTTTCCCGCGGCGCAGCGCAAGACGGTCAGCAATTTCGCGCTGATCGGCTACCACGGCGGGCCAAGCAGCGGAAAGGTCGGATTCAGCGCAAGCCTTCAGAAAATGATCGAAGCGATGCCGCCTGCCGAGCGCAAGGCCTTTGTGGACGATCTGTACAAAGACATCCATGCCGACGGGGAAAAGGAGCGCGCCTTCCTGCGCTCGCTCGGCGTGCGCGAAGACCTGTCCACGCTGGGCCAGCAGGCGCGCCACCAGCAGCGCTACGATGCCGATCCCGACATCCTTGGCTGGACCTACTCGCCCGAGGGCTTCGCGCGGCTCGGCGTGCACGGCATCACGGTGATCAATCCACCGTGGAAGCCGGGCAGCACCATGGGCAAGGCCTTGTTCATCACAATCGAACCCGACCCCGTTCCCGTTCAGACGCCGTAGCGCGTGCGGTAGGCCGCCACCGCTTCCTTGTGCGCGCCCAGTTCGGCGCCGCCAGCATTCGAGAGATAGGTGAACAGGTCGTCCAGGTTGGCGATCGAGATCACCGGGATGCCGAATTCCTTCGACACCTGCTGCACCGCCGACAGCTCGGACAGCGCGCCGTCCTTGCCGGAACGCTCCATGCGGTCGAGCGCGATCAGCACCGCGGCCGGTTCGGCGCCGGCGGCGCGGATCATGTCGACCGATTCGCGCACCGAGGTGCCCGCCGAGATCACGTCGTCGATGATGACCACCTTGCCCGCCAGCTTGGCGCCGACGATGGTGCCGCCCTCGCCGTGGTCCTTGGCTTCCTTGCGGTTGTAGGCGAAGGAAGTGTTGCGGCCCTTGGCGGCCAGCGCCACCGCGGTCGCGCTGGCCAGCGTGATGCCCTTGTAGGCCGGGCCGAACAGCATGTCGTACTCCACCCCCGAATCGAGCAGGGTTTGGGCGTAGAACTGGGCCAACTGGCCCAGCGTCGCGCCGTCATGGAACAGGCCGGCGTTGAAGAAGTACGGCGACTGGCGCCCTGCCTTGGTGGTGAATTCACCGAAGCGCAATACCTCGGCCTTCACCGAAAACGAAATAAACTCCTGGCGCAGATCGCTCACGTGCTTCTCCTGTTGGTTCGAAAGCGCGTATTGTAAACCGCGCGCCTGAAGCGGTGCCGGCCCGGTCGACTCACTCCGCCCCAGGCTGGCAGGGTCCCGCCTGCCCGGTAGCGGCCGGCGCTTGCGGCGCCACCGCCTTGCCCGCACGGCGCATGCGCACATGCCCGGTCACGTCGACGACCACGGCCATCACGCCGTGGCGCTCGCCGCCGGCCCGGCACAGGGCCTCCAGGTCGATGTCGAAAAAGCGCTCGACCGGCATGCCGCCCGCGTCCGCCAACACCAGCCCCAGCGCTTTTTCACCCCAGGGCCGGCCGGTCTCGAACACGTGCTCCAGCGCCGCTTCGACCACGCCGTAGCGCAGCTGCGGCAAGGCCTCGACCAGGCGTTTGCCGACCAGATCGCGCTGGCCGAACAGCTCGCAGAAGCGCCGGTTCGCGTGGCGAAAGCGCAGTTCGGGCGCCATGAAAATGGCCACCGCGACGGGCGTGTCGGGCCGATGCCGGTTGCGCTGCGCCGCTGTCGTGGGGCGCTCGGCGTGCCCGGTGTCCTCGCGCGTCGTACAGGCGCTGTAGCGCAGCTTGCCATCCTTGAAACAGCTGCTCGAACGCATCCGCACATGGCGAATGCCGCCGTCCTTGCAGCGCAGCCGCGCCGACTGGTCGACCAGGACGCCGCCCGACAGCAAGGTGTCCAGGATCAGATCGACGATCTCGACGTCGACATGGAAATTGGCGATATGGCGGCCGACGTATTCTTCCCAGCGGTAGCCGAGCATCTGCAGTTCGGCGCGGTTGGCCCACAGGATGGTGCCGTCGGGAGCCACGCGGTGCAGGCCTTCGGCGGCTTCGCCCGGTTCTTCCTGCCGGGGGGCGAGCGGCTCGCTCCCCGGCGCAGTCTCCTTCTGTTCGCGGCGTGCCTGTTCGAGCGAGCGTCCCTTGAGATCCAGATCGGCGCCATGCACCGTGCTGCCGCAGGCACGACCATGGCCGGCGCAGATATCCTCGAATACCTGGGCCTGGACTGCGTCCGGGAACAGGCGCCACGGGTAGGCACAAAACAGGCCCAGGCGATATTCGGCACACAGCAGATCCGACAACTGCTCGAGCCGCACTGCGGCCTGGTAGCGGCCCTGGGCGCACAGCAGCGCGGCCATCTCGACGAACACATGCACCGGACCGGGGCCCGCCGCAGCCTGGGCCAGCAGCGGCGCGAACACGGCGCGAAAGCGCGGTTCGTCCGGCCAGCCATCGACCAGCAAGTGCGCAAGGGTGTCCCCGGCGTCGAGAAACCGGATCTCGCCCGCTCCCGCGCCGGCCAGCAGGTCCCGGATGCCGGTGCGATGAGCCGGGGTCGCGATCACGATACCGGCACCGCGCAGGGCCAGGGCAGCGCCGACGAAATCCGCGGCCTCGGCCAGCAACGCGTCCTCGTCGGCATAGAACCGGACAATGTGATGCTCATCCTTGTGTGCGCAAGCAGCTTGCCTATCGGTTTCCATGAATACTTGTCCAAGTGCAGTGAAAGTCGCCAATCGATCAGGCGATGAATTTAACATGCTGCACCGCAATATTTCCTAACGGAATTTCGATAAGCATCAAGTTCCGGGTGGATACAAAACGCGCTACACTGTCGGATGCATCTGGCCGCAAGCCGGCCGTCTTTTTTATCCAACACGATCCATGCCACGAATTATTTCCGCGAACCTGAACGGTATCCGTTCCGCCCACAAGAAAGGTTTCTTCAACTGGCTCGCCACCCAGTCCGCCGATTTCATCTGCGTGCAGGAACTCAAGGCGCAGCAGGCCGACATGACCGAGGAATTCCTCTCGCCCCACGGCTACCATGGCCACTTCCATTACGCGGAGAAGAAGGGCTACTCGGGCACCGGCGTGTACAGCCGCACGGCGCCGGATAACAAGCGCATCGGCTTCGGCTGCATGGAATTCGACGCCGAAGGCCGTTACACCCGCTGCGACTTCGGCAATCTCACCGTGATCTCGGTCTATTGCCCGTCCGGCTCCTCGTCGCCGGAGCGCCAGCTGGCCAAGTTCCGCTTCATGGAAGTGTTCCTGCCGCACCTGCAGGAACTGAAGGCTGAGGGCCGCGAAGTGGTGATCTGCGGCGACTGGAACATCGCGCACAAGGAAATCGACCTCAAGAACTGGAAGAGCAACCAGAAGAACTCCGGCTTCCTGCCGGAAGAGCGCGCCTGGATGACCCGCATCTTCGACGAGATCGGCCTGGTGGACGTGCACCGCCGGCTGGCGCCGGAGGCCGCCGACTACACCTGGTGGAGCAACCGCGGCCAGGCCTATGCCAAGAACGTGGGCTGGCGCATCGACTACCACGTCGCCACCCCGGGCATCGCGGCGCGCGCCAAGACCGTCTCGATCTACAAGGACGAACGCTTCAGCGACCACGCCCCGCTGATCATTGATTACGATCTCTAATAGTTCACAAGGATTTATAAGCTTAGCTTCTGAATCCTGTCCGCCGTCCGCCCCCCATTCCGGGGGATTCGCTGCCGAAATGATGTGAAACACAGCATTTCGGCAGCTTTGGCGAAATGGCATGCCTGTTTGTTGATACTATCCGTCTGGTAACTTTCCAACCGGAATGTTTAGTTGACATAACAACAATAAGCGCCTGCCATCCCATGCCCACGCCCACTACCTCCTTACTCCCGATCGACACCGCCTGGACCGCCGATGGGGTGATCCTGCGTTTTGCGGCCGCCATCAGCAAGGGCAGTGGCGCGATCTTCGTCACCGACGGCGCGGTGCAGACCGCGATCGACCGCGTCACGGGCGAGCCCGGGCTGCGCGTGGTGGGCGCCACGTTCACGAAAACGCTGTCGCTCGACCAGGTGAGCATCGTCGATCAGCACCAGCTGAAGTTCAGCGGCGCCGGGCTGCCTGCCGGCGCCGCGCTGAACGTCTACATGGGCGCCGGCACGCTGCTCGGCGACGGCAAGCCGCTCGGGGCCATCACGCTGCCGGGCAGCGCCGCCTTCACCACGCCGGCCAGCGAGCCGCCGCCGGGCCTGGGCGCGACCGTGTCGATCGCGGACGGTGTGCTGAAGGCCGGCGCGCCGCTCGAGATGCTCGTCTCCTTCTCGCATGCGGTCGACGAGGTGCCCCTTGCCGCGGTCTTCAGCGCCGAACATGCGCGGGTCGAGTACGTCGCGCGCAGCGAGGACGGCCTGGCCTGGCGCTTCCGCCTGGCGCAGGACGACAGCGTCGATTCCGCGTCCAACGTCGTGCGCCTGAACCTGGCCGCCGTCGAACCGCGCGGCGCGTTGCCGCACAGCGGCACCGTCACGTCCGCGCCGTATGCGGTCGACACCGTGGTCGACTCCCATGTCGGCGCCCGCATCCTGCTGGTCCATGACAAGGGCGCCAGCGCGAGCGACGGCCTCACCAGCGACCCGCGCCAGGTCGTTTCCGGCACCCTGATCGGCACCATCGACGAGGGCGAGCACCTGGAACTGATCATCAACGAGCGCACGGTCGCCCCGTCGACGATCAGCTTTTCCACCGAAAACGGGATCACCACCTGGCGCTACGACAGCGAAAGCGAGCGCGCGGGCGAGCAGCCCGCCCATCTTTTCCATGACGGACCGAACACGATCCAGGCGCGCGTCGTCGGCAACGGCCATGCCAGCCCGGCGGCGACACGCACCATCACGGTGGACACCGAAGCGCCCGGCGTGAAGAGCGCGCCCGGGGGCGACGTCGACATCGACCTCGATGCCGACCTGGTGATCGGCTTCACCGAAGCGCTGCACTGGGCGGCCGATGCCGGGACCGACGGCCCCGACGAGAGGGACGACGCACTGACGATCTGGATCGGCGACGGCCATCGCAGCATCCCCTTCGACGCCGGCTGGCTGTCGGAGGACGGCCTCACCCTGCGCATTCCCGCCGCGGTGCACCGGATGATGCCCGACACCGGCTATGCCATCGTCCTGCCGCGCACGCTGACCGACATGGCCGGCAATCCGCTCGGCGAACACGAGATCCGTTTCCACACCGACGACGGCCACCTGCCCAGCGCCGGGCGCGTCACCGTGCATGCCGCCGACGCCTACTACCGTGCCGGGGAACAGATCCAGTTCCACGTCAGCTTCAGCGAGCCGGTGAAAGTGGCGGGCGACAGCGCACCCTCGCTCATCCTCAGCAACGGCAAGCACGCCACGTTCGACGAGGTGTACGGCAACGAGATGCTGTTCACCTACACGGTCGAAGCCGGCGACGACGTCGCCAGCCTGCGCATTGCCGACACCTCGCGGCTGGCCGGCAAGGTGGCCGACTTGTCCGGCAAGCTGCTCGACGCCGCCCATATCGACTTCAGCGGCGGCATCCACAACGGCAGCGGCAGCAAGATCGGCCTCGTGGTCGACACCATCGCCCCCGCAGCCCCGTCCGCCCCCACGCTGGCCGCGGCAAGCGATTCCGGCACGCTGGGCGACAACATCACCAACGACGCCTCCCCCGCCCTGCACGGCAAGGGGGAGGCCCATGCGCGCATCGGCATCTACTCAGGCACGACCTGGCTCGGCAGCACCACCGCCGACGCCGCCGGCGCATGGAGCATCGGATCGATCATCCCGCTGGCGGACGGCGTGCACGAGCTCACCGTCGTCCAGCGCGACCGTGCCGGTAACACCAGCGCCGCCTCCGCCGCGCTGACGCTGACGATCGACACCGGGATTCCGGTGGCGCCGGCGGCGCCCGTGCTGGATGCCGGCAGCGACTCCGGCACGGTCGGCGACGGCATCACCAGCGACAATTCGCCTACCCTGTCCGGCACTGCGCAAGCCCATGCCACGGTCGAGATCTACGACGGCGGCACCCTGCTCGGCACCGCCGTCGCGGATGCTGCCGGCGCCTGGAGCGCAAGCATCGGGTCGGCCGCGCCGCTCACGGATGGCCTGCACGACATCAGGGTCAGGCAGGTCGACCGCGCCGGCAACACCAGCGACGCCTCGGCGGGCCTGGCGCTGACGATCAGCGGCGGCACGAGCGCCGGGCCGGCCGTCCCGGCGGCGCCGGCGGCGCCGGTGCTGGTGTCGGCCAGCGATTCGGGCACGGCCGGCGACGGCATCACCAGCGACAACTCGCCCACCCTGTCCGGCACCGCCTTGGCCAATGCCACGGTCGAGGTCTACGAAGGGACGACCCTGCTCGGCACCGCCGCGGCGACTGCCGAGGGCAACTGGACCCTGAGGCTCGGCACGGCGGCGCCGCTGGCGGACGGCACGCGCGACATCACGGTCCGGCAGGTGGACGCCGGCGGCCAGCGCAGCGCCGCTTCCGCGCCCTTGACGCTGACGATCGACACCGTCGCGGCGGTGGCGCCCGCCGAACCGGCACTGGCCAGCGGCAGCGATACGGGCACGATCGGGGATCGCATCACGAACGACAACACGCCCACGCTGAGCGGCGTGGCCGAGGCCCATGCAGGCGTCCAGATTTATGACGGCGCGACCCTGTTGGCGACGGCCACCGCCGATGCCGCCGGCCTGTGGTTCGCGACCCTCGGTTCCACGACCCCGCTGTCCGACGGCACGCACGGCATCACGGCCAGGCAGGTCGACCGCGCCGGCAACCTCAGCGCCGCATCGTCGGTGCTGGAACTGAGGATCGACACGGCCGGACCCGGCGCCCTGCCCAAGGCCGTTCTCGCCAGCGACACCGGCATCTCGGACAGCGACGGCATCACGAAGGAGCGTTGGGTCGTCCTGCAAGGCGGCGGCGCGGAGCCGCACACGCAGGTCAGGATGTTCGTCGGGGCGACCGAATATGGCAGCGGCTACAGCGACGCCGCCGGCAACTGGACCGCCTGGGTCGACTCCCCGCTCGATGAAGGCAAGTACAGCTTCACGCTGCGCCCGGTCGACCAGGCCGGCAACCTCGGCGCCGAATCGCCGGCGCTCGACGTCGTGATCGACCTCACCGGCCCGGACAGCGCGCCTCCCGGGCCACGGCTGGTCGCCGCGAGCGACACCGGCCTCTCGGACAGCGACGGCATCACGCGCGACGCGACTCCCACTTTCCAGGGCAGCGGGGCGATGGCCAACAGCGTCGTCGCGCTGTTCGCGAACGAGCGCGAAGTGGGCAGCACCGTCACCGACGCCCTGGGCAACTGGACCATCACCAGCACCGTCCTCGGCGACGGCCACCATAGCGTCGCCCTGAAGCAGTACGACGCCGCGGGAAACAAGAGCGGCTATTCGGAATCGTTCACGCTGAGGATCGATACCACCGCGCCGGCAAGGCTGGCGCTCCCGGACCTGGATGCGGCGAGCGACAGCGGACGCTCGAACACCGACAACATCACCAAGGTCGCCACGCCGACCTTCAACGGCAGCGGCGCGCAAGCCGGCGCCACGATCGTCCTGTACGCCGGCAGCCGCGAAATCGGCCGCAAGATCGCGGATGAGGCGGGCAACTGGACGCTGACCGTGCGCGATGCCGACAAGTTCAGCGCCGACGGCAGCTACGCCATCACGGCCAGGCAGGTCGACGCGGCGGGCAATGTCAGCCTCGCCTCGCCTGCCTTCAACCTGGTGATCGATACCACCGGCCCGACGGTGACCGGTTTCGACAGCAACAAGAACGCGCGCGAATTCAGGCTCGGCTTCAGCGAACAGATCGTGTTCACCCCGACCGGCCTGTTCAAGCTGGTGCAGGCCGCCAGCGACCTGCTGAACTTCAGCGGCAGCAGCAACAACTGGTACACCAGCGACAGCGCGGCCGGTCCGGATTCGGTCCTGAACTTCAGGATCTCGATGACCGGTCTCTACAACCTGCACATGAACAACGAGGCCGTGCTGGACATCGCGGGAAACGTGGCCATCATCGGCTCGCCGCAGTGGGTGGTCGACCTGCCGGGCATCGGTTCCTGAGCGGCCCGGACGCGCCTCAAGGCCAGTCGAGCCGGAAGCTGCTTTCGAAGCGGCGCGGCTGGCCGCTCAGCGGATCCTCGAAAGCGATGGAGCGCGCCAGCAGCTGCAGCGGCGCGCTGAAATCGTCGCCCTTGCACGGCAGCGCCACCGGGTAGAAAGCGTCGTTCAGGATCGGCGCGCCGAGCGCCGACAGGTGCAGGCGCAGCTGGTGCTTACGGCCGGTGTGCGGGTGCAGCCGGTAGTGCGCCAGCTCGCCGCGCCGCTCGACCAGCTCGATCAGGGTTTCCGAATTCGGCTCGCCCGGCACTTCGGCGCTCACGAAGAACTGCTCCGCATCCTGCATGCGGCTGCGATAGGTGAAGGGGAATTCGCGGCCCTCGATCGGGCGCGCCAGGGCCTCGTAAACCTTCTTGACCACCCGCTTCTGGAACATCGACTGGTAGGCGCCGCGCGACTGCGGGTTGTGCGAGAAGATCACCACGCCCGCGGTTTCGCGGTCGAGCCGGTGGATCGGCACCAGGTGCGGCAAATCGAACTGCTTCTTCAGGCGCACCAGGAGGGTCTCGTGCAGGAAGCGCCCGGTAGGGATGGTCGGCAGGAAGTGCGGCTTGTCGGCCACCAGGAGATGCTCGTCCTGGAACAGCACCCGTTCCCGGAACGGGATCGGGGTTTCGGCTTGTTCCAGCTCGCGGTAGTACCAGATGCGCATGCCCTGGCGCACCGGGCTGTCGGCGGCGAGCGCCGCCCCTTTCGCATCGACGATCTCGCCACGCGCCAGGCGGCTCGCCCAGGCGGCTTCCGAGACGTCGGGAAAGCGCTCGGCAAGGAAGCGCAGCATGCCGCCGGCGCGGGTGTCGGTGATCCACAGGTAGCTGGGCGCGACGCCATCGCGCGTCGGCAGCGGCACGTAGGCGTTGGCTTCGGCCTGGTGGCCTTTCCTGCTCTTACCCATCAACCCCGCTCGTCAACGCAGGGCCACATTGGTCTGGTAAGGCGGCAGCTTGTTGACGGTCGTGCCCTTGGCGCGCGCATACACCGGCAGCAGCACGTTCATGTGCCTTTCCATGTCCTTGATGCGGCTCTCCCCGCCTGGGTGGGTCGAGAGCAGCTCGATCGGGGCGCGCTGGCCCAGCGCCGCCATCTTGCGCCACAAGGCGATGCCGGCGCGCGGGTCGTAGCCGGCGCGCGAGGAGATGTCCAGGCCCACCAGGTCGGCCTCGCGCTCGTCGTCGCGCGAGAATTTCAGGCCGGCGAACTGGGCGCCATAGTTGGCGAGCGTGCCGGTAATGCCCGGATCGATGCCGAAGATGCCCGAGATCAGGGCGCCGCCGACGCGCGCGCCCATGTTGGTCAGGCCCTGCTTGGCCATCTTTTCGCGGCTGTGCTCGCGCAGCGCGTGGGCGATCTCGTGCCCCATCACGGCGGCCACTTCATCGTCGGTCAGCTTCAGCGAGGTCAGGATGCCGGTGAAGAAACCGATGCGGCCGCCCGGCATGCAGAAGGCGTTGACGTCCTTCGAATCGATCAGGTTGACCTGCCACTGCCACTGGGTCGCGTCCTGGTTCCAGCGCGCCGTATGCGGGATGATCCGCTTGGCGATGGCGCGCAGGCGCTGGACTTCCGGATGCGAGGCCGGCAGCAGCACGCCCTTCTGTTGCGCCTGGCTCATCATCTGCGCGTATTGCTGCGCTGCCGCTTCGTTGAGTTGTTCCGCCGGAACGAACTTGCTCAGGCGCGACAGTGGCCTGACTTCGATGCCGTCCTGGACTGTCGTGTTGCGTCCATCCTGCGCGAGGGCGGTGCCGACGCCGGCCGTGCCGAATGCGGCGATCAAGGAGAGGCCGGCAGCCAAATGTTTAAGTTTTGTCATTTCGTCACCGATAGGCCGTTCTTAGCAGCACTATCTCCAAAGAAAGTAACCGGTTGAGACCGCAATAGCGCCGATCATCGCGGAAAGCGGTCCGCTCGACTAGCCGCCACCGCACATAAGCGCACGCGAAATCAGTCCACGACGCCCGATTTCTTGCGTAGTCGAAACACCGCCAGGCTGCCGCGCAGATTGGGCAGGAAGCGCACCGGCTTGCCTTCGGCCAGGGCCACGAACTCCAGCACTTCCAGCCCGCACTTCTCGGCCAGGTCCTTGAAATCGTGGATGGTGGCGTAGCGCACGTTGGGCGTGTCGAACCACTGGTACGGCAAGGTACGCGAGACCGGCATGCGGCCCTTGACCAGCGCCACGCGGTGCGGCCAGTAGGCGAAGTTCGGGAAGGACACGATGGCTTCCTGGCCGACCCGCACGATGTCGCGCAGGCGCGCCTCGACGTGCTGCATCATCTGCAGCGAGGACAGGCACAGCACCACGTCAAAAGCATTGTCGCGGAACAGGTCGAGGCCCTGCTCCATGTCGTGCTGGATCACGCTGATGCCGCGCTGGGTGCTCTCGAGCACCTTGTCGTCGGCGATCTCGACGCCGTAGCCGCTGCAGCCCTTGCTCAGTTCCAGGTAGCGCAGCATGGCGCCGTCGCCGCAGCCGACGTCCAGCACATGGGCGCGCTCGCGCACCCAGTCGGCGATGAAGGCCAGGTCGGGCCGCAGGACGTTCAGGTCATTGAGCTTCATGCGGCCTCCTTGCCGGCCAGTTCGAGCGCGATGCGGTCGTAGTAGGCGCGCACCACCCCCATGTAGCGCGCATCTTCCAGCAGGAAGGCGTCGTGGCCGTGCGGCGCGTCGATCTCGGCATAGGTCACCTTGCGCCGGTTCGACAGCAGCGCCTCCACGATCTCGCGGCTGCGCTCGGGCGAGAAGCGCCAGTCGGTGGTGAAGGAAGCGACCAGGAACTGGGCTTTGGTTCCCGCCAGCGTCTTGGCCAGGTCGCCGCCGTGGGCGCGCGCCGGGTCGAAGTAGTCGAGCGCCTTGGTGATGAGCAGGTAGGTGTTGGCGTCGAAGTATTCCGAGAATTTGTCGCCCTGGTAGCGCAGGTAGGACTCGATCTCGAAGTCGATGCCGAAATCGAATTTGTAGTCGTTGGTCTCGGCCGCGTTGCGCAGCTTGCGGCCGAACTTCTCCGCCATGTCGTCGTTCGACAGGTAGGTGATGTGGCCGACCATGCGCGCCACCTTCAGGCCGTTCTTCGGCACCACGCCGTGTTCGTAGAAGTCGCCGCCGTGGTAGTCCGGGTCGGTGAGGATGGCCTGGCGCGCCACGTCGTTGAAGGCGATGTTCTGGGCCGACAGCTTGGGCGTGGAGGCGATCACGATGCAGTGGCGCAGGCGCTCGGGGAACATGATGCTCCACGACAGGGCCTGCATGCCGCCCAGCGAGCCGCCCATCACGGCGGCAAACTGCTCGATGCCGAGGCGGTCGGCCAGGCGCGCCTGCGCCGCCACCCAGTCTTCCACCGTCAGCAGCGGGAAGGCCGCGCCGTAGGGCTTGCCGGTGGCCGGATTGGCGTGCATCGGCCCGGTCGAACCGAAGCAGGAGCCGAGGTTGTTCACGCCGATGACGAAGAAGCGATCGGTGTCGACCGGCTTGCCCGGCCCGACCATGTTGTCCCACCAGCCCTGGCTCTTGGGCTTGTCGGCATAGGTGCCCGCCACGTGGTGCGAGGCGTTCAGCGCGTGGCAGATCAGGACCGCGTTCGACTTGTCGGCGTTCAGGGTGCCATAGGTTTCATACATCAGCGTGTAGTCGCCGATGCTGGCGCCGCTTTGCAGGCGCAGCGGCTCGGCGAAGTGCATCGCCTGTGGTGTAACGTTTCCGATCGATCCCATGGAAGCTGTGAAGGTGTTTCTGTCAGAGTGTTTGCAACTGCTCGACCGCGCTGGCGATCTCGTTCGGCTCGATCGAACGCAGGATGCGGCGCGTGCGCGTGGTGATCGCCGAGAGGTCGCTGTTGAGGATTTCCTGCTTCACCGACAGCAGCTGCGCCGGGTGCATCGAGAATTCGCGCAGGCCCATGCCCAGCAGCAGACGGGTGAGCTTGGTGTCGCCGGCCATCTCGCCGCACACGGCGACGTCCAGGCCGGCCTTCTGGCCGGTGGCGATGGTCTGGGCAATCAGGTTCAGGACCGCCGGGTGCAGCGGATTGTACAGGTGCGCCACTTCGTAGTCGACGCGGTCGATCGCCAGCAGGTACTGGATCAGGTCGTTGGTGCCGATCGACAGGAAGTGCATGCGCTTGACGAACATCGGCAGCGCCAGCGCGGCGGCGGGGATCTCGATCATGGCGCCCACTTCCACCCCCGGATCGTACTTGACGTTCTCTTCGCGCAGCTGGGCCTTGGCCTGCTCGATCATGGAGAGCGTCTGGTCGATCTCGAAGGCGTGCGCCAGCATCGGGATCAGGATCCGCACCTTCCCGTAGCATGAGGCGCGCAGGATCGCGCGCAGCTGGGTCAGGAACAGCTGGGGCTCGGCCAGGCAGTAGCGGATAGCGCGCAGGCCCAGCGCAGGGTTGAGCGCCGTGTGCTCGGTCGGGTCGAGCGGCTTGTCGGCGCCGACGTCGAGGGTGCGGATGGTCACCGGGCGGCCCTTCATGGCCACCACCGCCTTGCGGTACTGCTCGAACTGCTCGTCCTCGCTCGGGATCTTCAGCCCGTGCCCGAGCCCATGGCTGCGGCCCATGAACAGGAACTCGGAGCGGAACAGGCCGACGCCCGCCGCCCCGGCTTCCAGCGCCGCCGGGCAGTCGTCCGGCAGCTCGATGTTGGCCAACAGCGTGACCGGGGTGCCGTCCTTGGTCACCGCCGGGGTCTTCTTGAGCTTGCGCAGGCGCTTGCGCGCCTTGATCAGGGCGGCCTGGCGCGCCCGGTACTGTTCCAGCACCAGCTGGCTCGGGTTGCAGATCACCACGCCGGCGTCGCCGTCGACGATCACCCAGTCGTCCTGCTCGACCAGGCGCGAGGCCTGGCTCATGCCGACCACCGCCGGGATGTCGAGCGAGCGCGCGACGATCGCGGTGTGCGAGTTCTGGCCGCCGACATCGGTGACGAAGCCGATGAAGGAGCGGGTCGCGCCGTCGCGGTCGCGGAAGGCCAGCATGTCGGCCGGCGAGATGTCGTGGGCCACCACGATCATCTGCGGAGGCACATGGTCCTCCCCTGCCAGCGGCGGCGGGATCTCGAGAGCGGTGCCCATCAGGACCTTCAGCACCCGCTCGGCCACCTGCTGGATATCGTGCTTGCGCTCGCGCAGGTACTCGTCCTCGATCTCGTCGAACTGGGCCGAGAGCTCGTCGTTCTGGGTCACCAGCGCCCACTCGGCGTTGTAGTGGCGGGTGCGAATGATGTCGAGCGGCGCCTCCGAGATCATCGGATCGGACAGGATCAGCGCGTGCACGTCGATGAAGGCGCCCAGTTCGGTGGGGGCGTCCTTGGGCAGTTCGGTCCACAGGGCCTGCAGGCCGCGGTGCACTTCGGCGATGGCGTGCTGCAGGCGCTGGACCTCGGCCTCGACCTGTTCTTCCGGGACCAGGTAATGCTTGACGTCGAGCGCGGCCGGCGTGAGCAGGTGCGCGCGGCCGATCGAGATGCCGCGCGAGACCGGAATGCCATGGAGCGTGAACGATGCCATCGAGGATCCCGTGTGGCGGGGAGCTGCCGCTTCGCGCGGCATTACTCGCCTTCGCCGAATTTGTCGTTGATCAGGCCCGACAGCGCGGCGATGCAGGCTTCCTCGTCAGGACCGTCGGCTTCGAGCAGCACCTTGGCGCCCTTGCCGGCGGCGAGCATCATGACGCCCATGATCGACTTGGCATTGATACGGCGGCCGTTACGGGTGAGCCAGACGTCGCTCTTGAACTTGGCGGCCAGTTGGGTGAATTTGGCGGAGGCGCGGGCATGCAGGCCCAGCTTGTTGATGATCTCTAATTCCTGTTGAATCATGTTCTCGTTATGTGCCCGTGGCCAGAATATCGTGATATGTCGTGAAGTTGTGTTCAGCTCGATCCGACGCGGATCCGGTTGTCGACCCGCACGGCGCCGTTCTGGGCGCCGGCCAGGGCCATTTCCACCACCACGTCGAGGGTGTCGCGGCGATAGGTGATCGCTCGCAGCAGCATCGGCAGGCTGATGCCGGCGATGACTTCCACGTGGCCGGCGTCGGCCAGCGAGTTGCAGCAGTTGGACGGGGTGCCGCCCTTGATGTCGGTGATGACCAGCACGCCGTCGCCCTCGTCCAGGCGCGCGATCGCCTCCTTGGCGAGGCAGTTCACCTCGTGCAGGTCCTGGTCGGCGGTCACGTCGATCGCCTCGAAGCGCTCGGTAGGGCCACGGAATACGTGGGCCACCGCGGAGATGAATGCCTGGCCCAGCGGAGCGTGGGTCATCAGCAGGATGCCAACCATGTCAGTGTTTCTCGAAGGTGCTGCCAGTAAGCCTCTGTTCGACCGCATCGATGAACATCGCGGCCACGTCGAATCCGGTCTGGTCGGCGATCTCCTGGAAGCAGGTCGGGCTGGTGACGTTCACTTCGGTCAGGAAATCGCCGATCACATCCAATCCTACCAGCAATAAGCCGCGTGCCGCCAGTTCCGGGCCGATGGCTTCGGCGATCTCGCGCTCGCGCGCGGTGATCGGCTGCGCCACGCCCAGGCCGCCCGCGGCCAGGTTGCCGCGCACTTCATTCCCTTGCGGGATGCGGGCCAGCGTGAAGGGCACCGGCTTGCCGTCGATGACCAGCACCCGCTTGTCGCCCTGCTTGATGGCCGGGATGAATTTCTGGGCCATGATCGTGTGCTTGCCGTTGGCGGTCAGCGACTCGATCACCGAACCCAGGTTCATGCCGTCGTCCTTGACCCGGAAGATGCCGGCGCCGCCCATGCCGTCGAGCGGCTTGAAGATCACGTCGCCGTGCTTCTCGTGGAAGGCGCGCAGGCGCGCCGGGTTCGAGCTCACCAGGGTCGGCGAGGTGTACTGGCTGAATTGGCCGATGGTGAGCTTCTCGTTGTGGTCGCGGATCGCGCCCGGGCGGTTGAACACGCGCGCGCCCTGGCGCTCGGCCAGCTCGAGCAGGTAGGTGCCGTACACGTACTCCATGTCGAAGGGCGGATCCTTGCGTTCGATGACGGCATCGAACGCCGGCAGCTGCACGCTTTCGGGGCGCTCGGCGCGGTACCATTCGTCGGCCTCGCCGGTGAGGTGGATGCGCGTGACGACCGCCGTCACCACGCCCTCTTCCAGCACCATGTCGCGCTGCTCGAAGGCGTAGATGGCATGGCCGCGCCGGGCGGCTTCGCGCATCATCGCGAAAGTCGAATCCTTGTAGATCTTGAACGTGGAGAGCGGGTCGGCGAGGAAGGCGATTTTCATGGGGCATCCATTGCGGGCAATGCCTCGATTTTAGCCGGAAACGCGAAACCTCGCGGACGGGCCCTGCTTTGGCAGGCCCCATCTCGCACCAGTGCGGTGCATAGTCCAAATTCCGGCTTGCAACTTGTGCATCCTCAGCCGAGCAATATGAGGCAGCTCAAGTCATACCGCAATGGCCTGCGCCACCATGGGCAAATGGATGCGCACACAGACAAACAGGCTGAACAGGACCGCATCAAGGCCGTGTACCGGCGCTGGCATGGCGGCGCGGCGCTCGATCGCTACGCCTGGCACCGGCCGGAAATCGTTCAGCAGGTGGCCGCGCGCTCGCGCGTATTCGCCGCCCTCCTCACCGACACGGTTGGCGGCGACTTGTCCCGCCTGCGCGTGCTCGACGTCGGCTGCGGCAGCGGCGGTTTCCTGCGCCAGCTGATCGACTGGGGCGCCGATCCCGCCCGGCTCACCGGCATCGAAGTCCAGCCGGACCGGCTCGAGCGGGCACGCCACGTCACCGCCGGCGGCGTCCAGTGGCGTCTCGGCACGCTCGACACGATGGGCTTGCGCGACTTCGACCTGGTCTCGGCGCAGACCGTGTTTTCCTCGATCCTCGACCCGGCGCAGCGGCGCGAACTGGCGGACCAGATGTGGCGCGCACTGCGGCCGGGCGGCTGGTGCCTCGTGTTCGACTTCCGCTATGACAATCCGCGCAACCGCGACGTACGCAAGGTGACGCGGGCCGAGCTCGACAGCTTCTGGCCCGCGGCCAGCAGCCGCTTTCGCAGCCTGATGCTGGCGCCGCCGATCCACCGCGTCCTGGCGCGCGGGCCCTGGATGCTGCCCGACCTGCTGGCGGCCGTGCTCCCGCCGCT
The DNA here is from genome assembly GCF_046293535.1 of Massilia sp. NCBI lineage: Bacteria > Pseudomonadati > Pseudomonadota > Betaproteobacteria > Burkholderiales > Oxalobacteraceae > Massilia > Massilia sp. The sequence continues at coordinate 31,554 of NZ_JBKBOV010000037.1, forward strand.
GCGCTCGCACTTCATCTACATGGTGCAGAAAGGCGAATGAGCTTCATGCCGGTCGGCGATGGCTGTCGTAGGGGTGATCTGGTCCAGTGGACCAGATCACGCGCTACCCGACGCCCTGCTCAGCCCGCAGCTTCAATGCCGCACACGCGTTCAAGCAGCTTTCGAACAGCCGTCCACCCTGATCATGGGAGAGTTGAACGCGCGGGCGGCAGATACGCCATTGGCTGAGCGTATCGACCGGTAGAGCCGCCCACCCTACGATTTTTGCTGCTCAGTAGACTTCCGGGTTCGGGTCGGTGCGCTCCAGCTCGAGCGAGGCCGCCAGCAAGCCCAGGCGTGCCACCACGCCGTACACGTAGAAGCGGTTGGGCGCCGCCGTGCCCGGCTTGGCCTTGGGGTCCGGCACCGCATGCTGCTGGGCAAAAGCCAGCGGCACGTACTGCGAGCCCGGCGCGTTCAGGTTCTGGTCGATGCCGCGCTCGGCGTGCACGCGGTAGAAGCCGCCTACCACGTAGCGGTCGATCATGTACACCACCGGCTCGGCCACCGCATCGTTGATGGTTTCGAAGGTCGGCACGCCTTCCTGTACGATCATGTCGGTGACGGCCACGCCGTCCTTGATGACGGTCATCTTGTTGCGCTGGGCGCGGCTCAGGTCGCGCACCTCGCTGGCGTCCTTCACCGTCATGACGCCCATGCCATAGGTGCCGGCGTCGGGCTTGACGATCACGAAGGGCTTCTGCTCCTTCATGCCGTATTCCTTGTACTTCTTCTTGATCTTCGAAAGCAGGGCCGAAACGGCATCGGCCAACTGCTCGGTGCCCACGTCCTGCTGCAGGTCGACCTCGCCGACCTTGCTGTGCAGCGGGTTGACCAGCCAGGGATCGATCTCGATCAGCTTGCCGAACTTCTTGGCCACTTCGTCGAAGGCCTTGAAATGGTTGCTCTTGCGGCGCAGCGCCCAGCCGGCGTGCAGCGGCGGCAGCAGTGACTGCTCGTGGATGTTCTCCAGGATCGAGGGGATACCGGCCGACAGGTCGTTGTTCAGCAGGATGGTGCAGGGATCGAAATCGGCCAGGCCGACGCGGCGGCCGTTGGGCGAGCGCACCAGCGGCTCCACCACCAGCATGTTTCCGTCCGGCAGCGCCAGCGGGGTCGGCTGGGTGACGTCCGGCGACAGCGAGCCGAGGCGCACGTGCAGGCCGGTCTGGCGGAAGATCTGCATCAGGCGCGCCACGTTCTGCAGGTACATCGGATTGCGCGTATGGACCTCGGGGATCATCAAGAGGTTACGTGCATCTGGGCAATATTTATCGATCGCTGCCATGGCGGCTTGCACCGTGAGCGGCAGCATCTCGGTCGACAGGTTGTTGAAGCCGCCCGGGAACAGGTTGGTGTCGACCGGCGCCAGCTTGTAGCCCGCATTGCGCAGGTCCACCGAACAATAGAACGGCGGCGTGTGCTCCTGCCACTCGAGGCGGAACCAGCGCTCGATGGCGGGCGTGGCTTCGAGAATCTTCTTTTCCAGGTCCAGGAGGGGACCGGTCAGGGCGGTGGCGAGGTGCGGAACCATGGTGTGGACGTCCTAGTAGTGGCTTGGAGCGCTTAACAAAACCTTCGGGGCAAGGCGCACCGTCGAAGACAGTACACTTGTACGGCAAGACGGTGCAACGCAGCCTTGGAGGTTTTGTTAGGCGCTTTTGTTCGAATTATATCGGTAGCCTCAGATATGGACGAATATCCTTGTTTAAAGTCCGCATACTTGCCATAAACGCAAAAAGGCGCCCAAGCGGGCGCCTTCCCGGGAAACGACGCGCTTACAGGTGGTAAGCCGACTCCCCATGGCTGGTGATGTCCAGCCCCTCGCGCTCGGCGTCGGCCGGCACCCGCAGGCCCACCAGCACGTCGACCAGCTTGAAGGCGACGAAGGCCACCAGCGCCGACCACACGATGGTGACGCCGACCGCCTCGGCCTGCACCAAGAGCTGCCCGGCGATCGAGTAGTCCAGCGAAGCCTTGTTGGCGACATAGTCCCAGACGCCCTGCCCGCCCAGCTGCGGCGCCGCGAACACGCCGGTCAGCAGCGCGCCCAGGATGCCGCCCACGCCGTGCACGCCGAACACGTCGAGAGAGTCATCGGCGCCCAGCAGGCGTTTCAGGCCGGTCACGCCCCACAGGCAGACCACGCCGGCCAGCAGGCCCATCACCAGGGCGCCCATCGGGCCGACGAAGCCGGCGCCCGGGGTGATCGCCACCAGGCCCGAGACCGCGCCGGATACCGCGCCCAGCAGCGAAGGCTTGCGCTTGAAGGCCCACTCGCCGAACATCCAGGACACGGCCGCCGCGGCGGTCGCCAGCAGGGTGTTGATGAAGGCCAGCGCGGCCACGTCGCCCGCTTCCAGCGCCGAGCCGGCGTTGAAGCCGAACCAGCCCACCCACAGCAGCGAGGCGCCGATCATGGTCATGGTCAGCGAGTGCGGAGCCATCGATTCGCGTCCCAGGCCGATGCGCTTGCCGATCACGTAGGCGCCGACCAGGCCGGCCACCGCCGCGTTGATGTGCACCACCGTGCCGCCGGCGAAGTCGAGCGCGCCGTGCTGCCACAGGAAGCCCGCATTCTCGGTGACGGTCGCCAGCGAGGCTGCATCGGTGATCGCGTCCGGACCGGCCCAGAACCAGACCATGTGGGCCACCGGCAGGTAGCCGAACGTGAACCAGATCACCATGAACAGCAGCACCGCCGAAAAGCGCACGCGCTCGGCGAAGGCGCCGACGATCAGGCCGCAGGTGATGGCGGCGAAGGTGCCCTGGAAGGCCACGAAGATGAACTCGGGGATCATGGTTTCCTTGCTGAAGGTGGCGGCCTGGCTGAAGCTGCCGGCCGCGGCGTCGTAGATACCGTTCAGGAAGACCCGGTCGAAGCCGCCGATGAAGGCATTGCCCTGGGTGAAGGCCAACGAGTAGCCGTACAGGCACCACAGGACGATGATCAGCGAGAACACCATGAACACCTGCATCAGCACCGACAGCATGTTCTTGGCGCGCACCAGGCCGCCGTAGAACAGCGCCAGGCCCGGGATCGACATCATGATCACCAGCAGCGTGGCGACAAACATCCAGGCGGTGTCGCCCTTGTTGACGGTGGGCGCGGCGAGCGCCGGCAGCGCCACGCCGGCACATGCGAGGCCGGCGAAGACTTTGGTGAAGATATGCTTCATGCGGTTTCCCCTTAGAGTGCGTCGTTGCCGGTCTCGCCGGTACGGATACGGATGACCTGCTCCAACTCGGCCACGAAGATCTTGCCGTCACCGATCTTGCCGGTGCGGGCGGCGCCCGAGATGGCGTCGATCACCTGCTCGAGCACGGCGTCGTCCACCGCCGCCTCGATCTTGATCTTCGGGAGGAAGTCGACCACGTACTCGGCGCCGCGATACAGCTCGGTATGGCCTTTCTGGCGGCCGAAGCCCTTCACTTCGGTTACGGTCATGCCCTGTACGTTGATCTCCGACAGCGCTTCGCGGACTTCGTCCAGCTTGAAGGGCTTGATAATGGCGGTAATCATTTTCATGGTGATACCTCAGTCTCGTTCAAAATGTGTTTCAGAAAGTCTTGGACACGGTCAGCACGGCCGAGGACTTGCCCAGGTTCTCGCCTTGCGGGCTGCGGTAGGCCTTGGTATTGCCCTTGACCCAGGCCAGCGACACGGTGGCCAGGCCGAAGTCCTTGCTCAAGCCCACCTTGTAGTCGGTGTACGAATAGATGCTGTTGTTGTTCACTTCCTGGCGCCCGGCATGCAGGTTGAGGATGACGCCGTCGTGGACGTCGATGTCGGCGCCCAGGTCCAGGTAGCCGCTGTGCTTGCTGTTGGCGGTGCCGAACAGGTTGGTGGTCGAGTGCGAATACTTGACGTAGGCCGGACCGAATCCCAGGCGCGCATACAGTTCGAAGGTGTTGGCGCGCGGTTGCAAATCGTTCGACGGATACCAGTAGTACAGGCCGCCGACGTCGTAGCTCACGTTCTCGCTGAGCTGGCCGCGCTTGCCGCCGTAGACGTCCCATTCGATGTCGCCGTCGCCGCCGAGGTCCTTGGTCCATTTGATGGTGGACAGCCAGGTGCCCACGTACAGGCCGGTCGGGCCGTGCACGTAGTCGACGCCGCCCTGCAGCGCCGGATCCAACCGGGTTTGCGACAGGCCGCGGTAACGGTAGTCGCTGGTGATGGCGGCGTTGTAGCTGATCTGATGTTCAGGTGCAGCTTCTTGCGCAAACGCAGGAACACTCGACAAGGCCAGCACGGCCCAGGTGGCGGTTGCTGCGATAGTGTTGCACTTCATGACATTCCCCTTATTTTCAACGGCTGCGTTCGACGGCTGAACCGTGACGCGGGCCGTTGCGGTTTACAATCTGGATTGCACCACGCCTGACAACTCTTTAGCAGGATGCGTGCCAGCTCAAAAAACCCATCGAAACGGCGCCGGAATGCTGCTGGAGTGCTTGTTTTCTCAGCCATCCGCCCCATTTGCGATTCGAATAACCGGGGAAACCCCAGCGCCAGGCATGTGCCGTGGCGCGGCGCACCAAAAGCGGAGTGCAGCGCACTGTCGTGGTGCAGTGCGATCCGACTGAAAGGAAATGGACATGAACAGCTTCTTCAATGACATCCAGGGCAAGATCAACCAGGCGCTGGAGAGCACGCCGGCCAAGGACATCGAGAAAAACGTCAAGGCAATGATGACCCAGGGCTTCTCGAAGCTCGACCTCGTCACCCGCGAAGAGTTCGACATCCAGGCCCAGGTGCTGGCCAAGACCCGCGCCAAGCTCGAAGCGCTCGAGCTGCGCGTGGTGGAACTGGAAGCGCGCCTGGCCGCCCAGGGCGGCGCCGTCGGCACGGCGGCTTCCTCCACGCCGGCCGCGCCGGCTGCCGGCGACGCCCTCCCCGGCGCCACCGATCCGTCCGCGCCGCACGTCATCCTCGACAAGCCTTGATTCCCGCGCCATGAATGCGGTCGACCGGCCGGCAGGCGCTGCGATGGCGCCGCAGGAGGTCTCGCTGGACGTCCTGCGCGAAAAATACGCCAAGGGCGAAGAGACCAGCATCCTGGACGTGCGCCGGCGCGTGGCGCGCGCGCTGGCGGCGCTCGAGCCGGAGGAATGGCGCGCCGATTTCGAGGCGCGCTTCCTGTGGGCCCAGGAACAGGGCTTCGTTCCGGCCGGCCGCATCAACTCGGCCGCCGGCCTGGGACTGCAGGCCACCCTCATCAACTGCTTCGTCCAGCCGGTGGGCGACTCCATCTCCGGCAGCGAGGACGGCCTGCCCGGCATCTACACCGCCCTGTCCGAAGCGGCGGAAACCATGCGCCGCGGCGGCGGTGTCGGCTACGACTTCAGCGCGATCCGCCCGCTGGGCAGCAAGGTGCGCGGCACCCGCTCGCGCGCCTCGGGCCCGGTCTCGTACATGGAAGTGTTCGACGCATCCTGCCGCACGGTGGAGTCGGCCGGCGCCCGGCGCGGCGCCCAGATGGGCGTGCTGCGCATCGACCATCCCGACATCGAACGCTTCATCGCCGCCAAGGACGAAGGTGGGCTCACCAACTTCAACATTTCGGTCGGCGTGACCGACGAATTCATGCGCGCGCTGGAAGGCGACGAGCTGTTCGAGCTGGTGCACCGCGCCGAGCCGGGCGATGAAGATGCGGCCCAGGCCTACCGCCGCGAGGATGGCCTCTGGGTCTATCGCCAGGTCCGCGCCCGTGCGCTATGGGACAAGATCGTCGCCTCGACCTACGACCACGCCGAGCCGGGCGTGCTGTTCGTCGACCGCATGAATGACGAGAACAATCTCTGGTACGCGGAAGAGCTGCGCGCCACCAATCCCTGCGGCGAGCAGCCCCTGCCCGCCTACGGCTGCTGCGACCTCGGTTCGGTCAACCTCACGGTCTTCGTGGACGATCCCTTCGGCGCCAATCCGTCCTTCGATTTCGAGCGCATGTGCGAAGTGGCCTCGGTGGGCGTGCGCATGCTCGACCTGGTGCTGGACGCGACCGAGTGGCCGCTGCCGCAGCAGGCCGCCGAATCACAAGCCAAGCGCCGCATCGGCCTCGGTTTCCTGGGATTGGGCAGCGCCCTGGTCATGCTGGGCCTGCGCTACGATTCCGACGAAGGCCGCGCCATGGCGGCGCGCATCGCCGAGACGCTGCGCGACGCGGCGTACGCGACCTCGGTCGCGCTGGCGCGCGAAAAAGGGCCCTTCCCGCTGTTCGACGCGGAGCAGTACCTGGACGGCCAGTTCGTGGAACGCCTGCCCGACTGGCTGCGCGACGCGATCCGCAACTACGGAATCCGCAATTCGCACCTGCTGTCGATCGCGCCGACCGGCACCATCTCGCTGGCCTTCGCCGACAACGCCTCGAACGGCATCGAGCCGCCCTACTCCTGGACCTACCAGCGCAAGAAACGCATGCCGGACGGCTCGATGCGCAGCTACGAGGTGGAAGACCATGCCTGGCGCCTGTACCGCCAGATGGGGCACGACATGTCGTCGCTGCCGCCGCAATTCGTGACGGCGCTCGAGATGCGCGCGCTCGACCACCTGCGCATGGTGCAGGCGGTCCAGCCTTTCGTCGACACCGCGATCTCGAAGACCGTCAACGTGCCCGAAGACTATCCCTTCGAGGACTTCCGCGACCTGTACAGCCAGGCCTGGCATGCGGGCCTGAAGGGGCTGGCGACCTACCGGCCGAACACGGTGCTGGGCAGCGTGCTGTCGGCGGCGCCGCAAGCGCCGCAGGCCGCCCCGCCCGACGACGACCCGCTGCAGAAGCGCTTCGAGCGGCGCCCGCTGGGCGAGCTGGAATCGGTGACCTCGAAGATCGAATACGCGACCCAGGAAGGCCGCAAGACCGCCTACCTCACCGTCAGCTTCATCCGCGCCGACGGCGTGCACGAAGGCCGCAAGGTGACGGTCGAGCGCCCCTTCGAATTCTTCATGCCCTCGAACCAGCGTACCGGCGGCCAGCAATGGATCACGGCCTCGATGCGCCTGCTGTCGATGGTGGCGCGCGCCGGCGGGCCGATCGCGCGGGCGCTGGCCGACATGCGCGACGTGGTCTGGGAGAAGGGCCCGGTGCGCTGCGGCCACTTGACCCGCGAGGACGGCACCCAGGTGCCGGTTTACCACGACTCGGAAGTGGCTGCGATCGCCTTCATGCTGCAGCGCGTGCTGATCCGGCGCGGCTTCCTGGATGCCTGGGGCAACCAGGTGCCGGTGCCGGAGCTGGCGCGCCGCTTCGCCGAACGCGGCGAGGGCGCGGCGCGCGATGCCGAACCGCAGCCGCCGACCAGCTCGGGCGCCCTGCCCACGTTCAGCGGCGCCAGGTGCCCGGAATGCGGCGCGCGGGCGCTGCGCAAGGTCGATGGTTGCACCCGCTGCGACGAGTGCCACTACGTGGGGGAATGCGGCTGAGGGCCTTGCGACCTCGCTCCTGTCCAGCAGGAGATCGCCACCTTGCCATGCGAAGCACATGGGATCCATTCCGAGCGACGGCTGGCCAGAAAGATTGCGCTAACATTTCTCTAGAATAGTGTGATATGGTTGGCAACCCAATAAAATGGTTGCGCAAACATGTTCACTCGGAAGATCAAGGGGCTGCGCTGGTGGATGATCGGCCTGGTCATGCTGGGGGCGGTCATCAACTACCTCACCCGCAGTTCGCTGGCCGTGGCCGCGCCCACGGTGCTGAAGGAACTGGACATCAGCACCGCCGAATACTCGTACATCACGGCGGCCTTCCAGGGCGCGATCATGCTGCAGCCCTTGTGCGGCTATGTGCTTGACGTGATCGGCCTGAAGTTCGGCTATGCGATGTTCGCGGTGGCCTGGTCGATCATCTGCATGCTGCACGGTTTCGCCACCAACTGGCAGACGCTGGCGGTGCTGCGCGGCCTGCTGGGACTGGCGGAAGGTTCGGCCAACCCGGCCGGGATGAAGGCGGTGTCGGAATGGTTCCCGGCCAAGGAGCGCGGCATGGCGGGCGGCATCTACAACATCGGCGCCTCGTTCGGCTCGATGCTGGCGCCGCCGCTGGTGGTGTGGGCCATCCTGCACTACAACTGGCAGTCCGCCTTCGTGATCACCGGCGCGCTCGGCCTGGTGTGGGTGGCGATCTGGCTGCTGCTCTACGATGCCCCGGCGCGCCACCGCCGCCTGTCAAAAGCCGAGGCAGAGCACATCGCCGCGGGCCAGGAGCGACACCTGGAGGGCGACGGCAAGCGCCCTTCCATGTCCAGCATCCTCAAGCAGCGCAACTTCTGGGGCATCGCGCTGCCGCGCTTTCTCGCCGATCCGGCCTGGGGCACGCTGGCCTTCTGGGTGCCCCTGTACCTGACCACGGTGCGCGGCTTCGACCTGAAGCAGATCGCCATGTTCGCCTGGCTGCCCTTCCTTGCGGCCGACCTGGGCTGCCTGTTCGGCCCCACCGTGGTGCTGTGGCTGCAAAAGCGCGGCGTACGCCTGATCAACGCGCGGCGCGGCGCCTTCACGCTGGGCGCGATCATGATGATGGGGGTGGCGTTCGTCGGTTTCGTGGACGACGCCTATGCCGCGATCGCCCTGCTCAGCCTCGCGGGCTTCGCGCACCAGACCCTGTCGGTCACGGTGATCACCATGTCCTCCGACCTGTTCCGCCGCAACGAAGTGGCCACCGTCGCCGGCATGTGCGGCACCTTCGGCAACCTGGGCCTCCTGATCTTCTCGCTCCTGATCGGCGGCCTGATGAGCAGCGTGGGCTACACGCCCTTCTTCGTCAGCCTGGCGGTGCTGGACCTGGTCGCCGCCGTGCTCCTGTGGACCATCGTGCGCGAACCAAGCCACGTCGACCTTCCCGTCAAGGAAACAGCATGATCCAGAACCCGATCCTGCCCGGCTTCAACCCCGACCCGTCGATCGTGCGCGTGGGCGAGGATTTCTACGTCGCCACCTCCACCTTCGAGTGGTATCCGGGCGTGCAGATCCACCATTCGCGCGACCTGGCCAACTGGCGGCTGGCAAGCCGTCCATTGAACCGCGCCAGCCAGTTGAACATGCTCGGCGCGCCCGACTCCTGCGGCGTGTGGGCGCCCTGCCTCACCTATGCCGACGGCCTGTTCTGGCTGATCTACACCGACGTCAAGCGCTACGGCCGCACCTCCACCGGCGGCGCGACCGGCAGCGCCTCCTTGCGCGACTTCCACAACTATCTCGTGACCAGCCCGAGCATCGACGGTCCCTGGTCGGATCCGGTGTACCTGAACAGCAGCGGCTTCGACCCCTCGCTGTTCCACGACGACGACGGCCGCAAGTACCTGCTCAACCAGCTGTGGGACCACCGGCCCGGCGGCAATCGCTTCGCCGGCATCGTGCTGCAGGAGTATTCGGTGGCGGAGCGTAAGCTGGTCGGACAGCGCGAGAATATATTCAAAGGCACGGCGCACGGCCTGACCGAGGCGCCGCACCTGTACCAGCGCAGTGGCTACTACTACCTGCTCACCGCGGAAGGCGGCACCGGCTGGAACCATGGCGTGACGATGGCGCGCTCGCGCAGCTTGCGCGGGCCCTACGAGCTGCACCCGGACGTGAGCATCCTCAGCTCGCGCAACCGGCCGGACGCGCCGCTGCAGCGCGCGGGCCATGCGGACCTGGTCGACACGCCGGATGGCGAGACCTGGATGGTCTACCTGTGCGGCCGTCCGCTGCGCAACCGCGGCACCTGCACGCTGGGGCGCGAGACGGCGATCCAGCCGATGGTCTGGGGCGAGGACGGCTGGCTGCGCACCCGCGACGGCCGCGGCACGCCCGAACTGCGGATGGAGGCGCCGCCACTCCCGGAGCACCGCTTCCCTATCGACCCCGTACGCGAAGACTTCGACGGCCCGCGGCTGCCGCTCGCCTTCCAGTGGCTGCGCACCCCGTGGCCTGATGAGATTTTCAGCCTGGACGCCCGCCCGGGCCACCTGCGCCTGTTCGGGCGCGAGTCGATCGGCAGCCAGTTCCGCCAGGCCCTGGTGGTGCGGCGGCAGACGGCGCATTGCTACAGCGCCGGCACGGTGGTGGATTTCGAACCGCAGCACTACCAGCAAGCGGCGGGCCTGGTGTGCTACTACGGCGCGGCCAAGTTCCATTACCTGTACCTGAGCCACGACGAGGACCTGGGCAGGCACCTGCGCGTGATGAGCAGCCTGCCGAACCACATGCAGTCCGATGCCTTCAGCGCGCCGATTCCCGTGCCGGCAGGCCGGCCGGTGGCGCTGCGCGTGGAGGTCGACGAGGAGCGGCTGCTGTTCGGCTACCGCCTGCCGGGGGAAGAATGGCGATGGCTGCCGCAGCAGTTCGATGCCAGCATCCTGTCGGACGAGGCATCGGCGCCGGGACAGCCGAATTTCACCGGGGCCTTCGTCGGCATGGCCTGCCAGGACATGGCCGGAACAGGCCTGCATGCCGATTTCGATTATTTCGATTATCGCGAACGTCCGTTCGCGGCCGACCCGCGCGCGGCTACCTGAGGCATACTGGGCGGGTTGCCAACTCCTGAACCCGCCATGCCTTACATCGCACTCAAGCACCTGCACGTCACTTTCGTGGCCCTGAGCGGCCTGCTGTTCCTGGTCCGCGGCATCTGGATGCTGCGCGATTCGCCGCGCCTGCAGCAGCGCTGGGCCAGGATCGTCCCGCACGTGGTCGACACCCTGCTGCTCGCCAGCGCCATCGGCCTGGCGGTGGTGAGCCATCAGTATCCGGGCCAGATGCCGTGGCTGACGGCCAAGGTGGTGGGCCTGGTGGCCTACGTCGTGCTCGGCACCATTGCGCTCAAGCGCGGCCGGACCCAGAGCGTGCGTACGGCGGCCTTCGTGAGCGCGCTGGCCTGCTTCGCCTACATCGTGGCGGTGGCGGTGACGAAGAATCCGCTGGTCATCGTCTGACGCGGGCGCCGTAGTCTCTCCAAATGAGCACTGCGATCGCCAGCATGCCCAGCACGGATGGCAGCAGTTGCGACCAGGGCTGGCCGATCCTGACCAGGTTGCCCGCCGCTGCCGACAGCATCCCGAACAGCGAGGCCACCAGCTTGTAGATATGCTCGTAGCGCCACAGCGATGCGTGCCAGTGCCGGGGAAAGCACCAGCGCGCGCTATCGTAGGCCAGCAGCAGGGCAAGTCCGCCGAGCGACGCGTGGACGACCACCGGCGCCGCGTCCGCCCTGGCGCCGCTCGACAGCAGGGACGGCAGCAGGACGGCGGTCCAGGCCACGGCGCAGGCGGCCAGCAGGACGTCGATCCGGTCAGGGCCTTCCGCCCTGGTGTAGACGACGTGCCAGCCGCTCAGCAGCTGATAGGTCACCAGCACGGTGAGCACGGCAAAGAGTGGCGTGAAGCGGAAGAACAGGTTGCCGATCGCACCGCTGGCACACACGACCAGGGTCAGTGCGACGAACAGGCGTCCGCGCCGGCGATGGAGCAGTGTGCCCTTGGAGCTCGCCAGGATGGCCGCGCCAAGGCCGATCGCGGCGATGCCGGCAGCGATGTGCGCGGCAAGATTCGACAGGTGCGGCAGCGAGATGTCCATGCTTGGCCCGAATGGAAAGAAACAAGGCCAAGATACGCGCAACCCCGCACAGCTTGTGCAGTCATGTCGCCAGTTGCAGGTTTTCGTCAACGAATTGCGGTTCCCGGTCACGCACGGGTAGCGACACAGCGATGCTCAATGCTCGCTGCCCGCGTAGATCCACATCGGTTCGGTCTTGCCGGCCCGTTCGAAACCCAGCGCCTTGTAGAAGTCGATCGCCGCCCCGTCGGCGGTCAGCATCATCTGGTGGAAACCGGCATACCTGACCAGCAGGGCTTCCATCATCAGGCGCCCGACGCCCTTCCCCTGCTGGGCGGGATGCACCAGCATGTGAGGAAAGTAGACGACCAGGTGGCCGTCGGAAATCGCGTTGCCGAGTCCGACCAGTTCGCCCTTGACGCGCGCGGTTACCAGCGCATGCGAGTTGCGTAGCGCGGCCATCAGCTGCGCCGGCTTCTCCGCCGACGACCAGCCGTTGGCGCGGTACAGCCGGATCACCTCGTCCTGTTCAAGCTGGTCGCCGAATGACACTGCAATGTCCATGCTGTCCTTATTCTGGTTACCAGAGAAAAGGGCTGCGCGCCCAGCGCGCGTCAGCCCTGCCTTCAGTCGACGCTGACCGCCTTGCGGTTGTCGCGCGACACACGGTCGATCATCTTGTTGTAGGGATCGACCCCGACCTCGAAGGGCCTCTCCTTGACCGTGACGGTCACCACCGGCTTGTCGCCCTTGAGCATGCGCTTTTCCAGCAGCAGCACGCGCTCGTCCTGCTCCTTGGCGCCGGCGGCGCGGGCGAACACGCCGATCTCCACCGGCTCGTCGTAGGCGCGCGGCGTTTCCTTGCCGCGACCGTCGGCTTCCATCTTCGCCAGGTGCAGCTGCATGGTCACGTCCCACTGGCCGTCGGCGCGCTTGACCGCCTTCGCATCGAGGATGCGGTTATCGTAGAAGACGATCTTCTCGAACAGGTCGGCGATCAAGGCATGCTTGTCCGCCGGCGCCTCGGCGCGGATATAGTCGAGCAGCTCGCTTGAAGTCGTGAACGGCGACTCCTGGTAGCCCTTGTCCTGCAAGAAGCGCTTCAGCGCGCGGTTCAGCGCCGCCTCGCCGATCTCGTCGCGCAGGCGGTAGAACACCAGGCTGCCCTTGCGGTAATGGATGTAATCCTGGTTCTCCACCTTGTACAAGGGCAGCTCCTCGATCCGTTCGCTGCCGCGCGAGCTGAGGTAACGGTCGAGCTCATAGCGCAGGAAGCGGCGCATCTGGTGGCGTCCGTACTCCTTTTCCATCACCATCAGCGCCGAGTACTGCGACAGCGACTCGATCAGCATGCTCGCGCCCTGCACGTTGGCGGCAGTGACCTGGTGGCCCCACCACTGGTGCGCCATTTCGTGCGCCGTCACGTAGAACACATAGTCGATGGCTTCCTTGTCGCGCAGGTCGGCGATGAAGCCGATCGACTCCGAGAACGGGATGGTGTTGGCGAACGACTGGGCGAAGGTCTGGTAGTTGGGGAACTCCAGGATGCGCACCTGCTTGTGCTGGTAGGGCGTAAACTGGGCGGTGAAGTAGTCCAGCGACTTCCGGGTGGCCATGATCATCCGGTCCACGTTGTACGCATGCTTGCGGTCGTGGTAGACCTCGATCGGGATGCCATTCCAGTCGCCCTTCTTCACCTGCCAGTCGGCCGAGAGATAGGCGAAGAAAGGCATCATCTTCTGGTCCATCTTGTACTGGTAGTAGTTGCGGCCGTTTTCCTTCCACGACTTCTGCAGGTAGCCCGGCGCCAGCGCGATCTGGTCGCCGCTGGTCGAGACCGTGGTCTCGAAACTGATCCAGTCCGCCTCCGGTCCGAACATCGAATGCTGGCGCGCCGCGGTGTTTTCCAGCTTGGCCATGCGCTCGGGTTCGCCGAGGCCGCGCTTGCGGCGCTCGTTGCGGTCCTGCAGCTCGGCGCCTGGCTGGTAGCCCAGCTGCGGGAAGAAGGCGCGGTTGTTGAAGAAGGTCCCGTTCAGGTTGATCACATCGTCGTCGCCACCGTTCGTGAAGCCGGGACGGCGCACGTCGACGGTGAATTCCAGCGGCAGGCGCGCGCCGGGCGGCAATGGCTGCGCCAGCTTCAGGATGCTGAAGCCGGACTCCTTGTCGTTCACCACTACCTGGTGGGCCGGCAACTCGCCCCAGGTAGTCACGACGTCGGGGTTGACCTGCAACGGCAGGGAGTCGACCGGCTTGCCGGTCTTGTTCTCCAACACGTAGCTGCCCCGGATCATGACGCGGCGCTGTTCCGGGTAGATGTCCACGGCGGCGCGTACGTCGGTCACCTTGGCGTGCGGCAGGTCCTTGTACTGGCGATAGGCTTTCTCGTACCGGGCCTGCTTGTCCATCCGGACGTCGCCTGCCTCGTACTTGGCCAGGGTATTGGTGTTGTGGAAGATCCATCCGCCCAGCGCGCAGACCCCAAGGATGCACGTTGCCAGCGCCACGCCGGCCCCGCCCTTCAGGCGCCGCCCCGCTTCGCGCACGCGCTCGCGCCATGCGAAGGACAGGCCGCGCACCCAGAAAGCCTGGGCCACGATCAGCAGCGCGACGGTGAACAGGCTCCAGTACGCGGCGAACCAGGCCCACCCTTCGATGAAGTGGCCGAAGCCGTTCATGTCGGAGTACGGGGTGCGCGGCAGGCCAGCGAAGTCGTACAGGTTATGCTCGAAGTGCAGGACGTTGGCCACGAGCTGGAACACGATCAGCAGGATCACCAGCAGGTAGCCGATGAACTTGTTGTTCGACACGACCTGCAGCACCACCGCAAACAGTCCCAGCAGGACGAAGGGAAGCCCGCCGATCAGCATGCCCTTCAGGTAGACCATCGGCTCGACCGGCGCGCCGCCCTTGACCAGCTGGATGACGATCGCGGCCAGCACACCGGTGAGCAGGAAGGCCAGGACCACACCCACCAGGGCCAGGCTCTTGGCCGCCAGCGGCGCCCAGTTCGGCATCGGCATGGCGTCGTTCACGTCGGCGATCCTGGCCTGGCGTTCCTTGAAGATCAATTCGCCCGCGTAGAAGGTGACGATGATGAGCAGCATGAAGGTGAAACTGCCGTTGAGCAGCTCGACCATCAGGTGGGTCCTCGGATACACGGTGGTGCCGAAGATCTCGCCCATCTGGCTCGCCGCGCCCACCAGGTTGAGCACGCTGAACAGCAGCATGACCAGGAAGGGCACGCTCCTGAACACGGCGGCCGCGTCAAAAGCGAGGATGTGCCAGCACTGGATCCAGCGCGTGGAGGCCCCGAAACGCGGCTCGATGCGCGGCAGCTTCACATGTGCCGGCGCCTGCGTGGCCTGGGGCAGCGCCTTGGCCTTGCCGAACAGGCGCTTGCCGGTGCCGGCGCGCTGCGGCTTGAAGAGCAGGAGCGTCAGGCCGAACAGCACCAGCGCGACCGCGCTCCACAGCAGCCGGTTGGCCAGCACGTAAGCGTCGATGCCGGGCAGGCCCGCGTTGCGCTCCGCGGCGGAGAAGTAGCGCGTGGCGCGCGCCAGCGCCCTGCCGCCGAACGGATCGGACAGGACGGCGACCCACTCGTTGTTGATGTCCGACGTGAAGTTGCCGGCAACGATATACAGGACGATAAAGGCCAGCACGCCCACATACACCAGCATGATCGAGCGCGTGGTCGCGGCCAGCAGCATCAAGAGGGCGCCGATCAGGAGCAGGTTCGGCAGCACCAGCACGGCCAGTCCCCACAGGTAGGCGTGGCCCGGGAAGGGGCCGACACGCTGCGCATCGACCCAGGGCATCAAAGGGCCGAGCATCATGCCCACGATGATGCCGGCGAAGATGACCAGGCAGGCCAGCAGGCCGGCGGCGAAGCGGCCGACCAGGTAGTCGCGCTTTTTCATGGGTGTCGCGAACAGCATATCGGAGATGCCGACCTCGCTGTCGCGCAGCACCGAGCCCGAGATGAAGATGGTGACGACGAACATCGACATCAGGCTGAAGACGCCGAGCATCTGCGCGACCACGACCGGCGCGTTGCGGTTGACGTTGCCGATGGCGCCGCCGACCTGGATCGCGTCGGTGGTGGAGGCGCCGAAGGCCAGCGCGCCGAAGATCAGCGCGCATACCCAGAGCAGCGGCTGGCGCAACTGGGTCGCCAGTTCGAACTTGAAGAATTCCCTCAACATGGCCACCCCTTACGCCGCGACGGTGGGTGCGGCCACGGCTGCCGGCGATGCCGCGCTGGCGGCGGGCGCCGCGCGGCCGGCATTGCGGATCTGCAGGAAGTACACGTCTTCGAGGTCCGGCTCGACGCTGACGAAGCCATCGTCGGGCTGGGACTCGGCGAAGACGTTGATCTGAGGGCGGCCGCCCACCAGGCGGGTGGAGAGCACGTTGAAACGCTCCTGGTAGAGCGCCAGCTCGTCCTGGCTGACGGTGCGGCGCCAGACGTGGTTCCGGAGGGTGTCGATGGCGGCCTGCGGTTCGCCCTGCAGCAGCACCGTTCCCTTGGCGATCATGGCCATGCGCGGGCACAGGTCGGTGACGTCCTCGACGATGTGGGTGGACAGGATGACGACCACCTGCTCGCCGATCTTGGCCAGCAGGTTCAGGAAGCGGTTGCGTTCATCCGGATCGAGGCCGGCGGTGGGCTCGTCGACGATCACCAGGCGCGGGGCGCCGAGCAGCGCCTGGGCGATGCCGAAGCGCTGGCGCATGCCGCCCGAATAGGTGCCGAGTGCGCGCTTGCGCGCTTCCCAGAGGTTGGTCTGCTGTAGCAGCGCCTCGACGGCTTCCTTGCGCTCGCCCTTGCCGGTCAATCCCTTGAGGACGGCGAAGTGGTTCAGCAGCCGTTCGGCACTGACCTTCTGGTAGACGCCGAAGTCCTGGGGCAGGTAGCCGAGCTGGCGGCGCAGCCCTTCCTTGTCCTTCAGGACGTCGAGGCCGTGGAAATGGATGCTTCCGCTATCGGGATCCTGCAGCGTGGCGATGGTGCGCATCAGCGAGGACTTGCCGGCGCCGTTCGGCCCCAGCAGCCCGAACATCCCGTTGGGGATGTCGAGGCTGACATCGTTGATGGCCTTGACGCCATTGGCATAGGTCTTGTTGAGCTGCTTGATCGATAGCATCTGCTGGGTCTCCGGGTTCCGTTGAATGGTTCGCTGCCTTGACGCCTGCGGTACGAGGCAAGGCAAATATTGCCGTATAGATAATGTACAGATAGCTGAAAGCAATGTCAGACTTTTTGCGACCAGCGACGGGAAATCAGGAATGAATGACGTTTTTTTGTCATTGCTGAACAACGAGAAGGCGACCTTGATCCAGGCTGCATAAGCATTCGCGCCATGATCGTGGCAGGCCATTGCGAACGCGTTCGCGCCGCTTCGCCCCAGACCGGCGATAATCCTGGCATGCGAGCCCATTCGCCCCACCCACACCAGCACCTCACATGAACAACTTCAACGATGTTCCACTGGAATTCTTCCAGGACTACCCGGAACCGGGCGTCAATTTCATCGACGTCGGCTGCATTTTCGATAACCCGGAACATTGGCGTCTCGCCATTGACACCCTGCACGCGCGGACTGACGACCTGCACTTCGACTTCATTCTGTCCATGGATGCGCGCGGATTCATGATCGCCGGTGCGCTTGCCCTCGAGCACAAGGTCGGCTTCGCCATGGCGCGCAAGGCTGGTAAATTGCCCGGCAAGTCGATCAGCATCGATTACCAGCGCGAATACGGTAGCGCGACCATCGAAATCCAGCCCGAACGCATCAAGGGCCAGCGCGTGCTGATCGTGGATGACGTGCTGGCCACCGGCGGCACCATCGAAGCGGCGGCGTCCCTGCTGCGCCAGATCGGCAAAGAGGTGGTCGGCGCGGCCGCCCTGTTCGATATCTCTTTCTTCAAGGACAAGCGCGTACTGACCATGCCGGTCGTGACCCTGCGCGACGTCTGAAGCGCCGGTATTGGATGAGCGCACGCTTGGGTGCGCTCAACGAGGCGCCTGCGCAGCGGTGCCACCATCCTGCAAGTCCCACCTTGCCAGGAAACCCATGAGTCTCGCCGTGCTACGAAGCCGCGCCCTCGCCGGCATGGACGCTCCCGCCGTCAGCGTCGAAGTCCACCTGGCCAACGGCCTGCCCGCCTTCACCATTGTCGGCCTTCCCGATGCCGAGGTGCGCGAAGCCAAGGACCGCGTCCGCGCGGCGCTGCAGAACTCGGGCTTTACCATTCCCCCGCGCCGCATCACCGTCAACCTGGCGCCGGCCGACCTGCCCAAGGAGTCCGGCCGCTTCGACCTGGCGATCGCGCTCGGCATCCTGGCGGCGTCGCAGCAGATTCCGGTCGAGGCACTGGCGCGCTACGAGTTCGCCGGCGAGCTGTCGCTGTCCGGCGAACTGCGGCCCATCCGCGGCGCGCTGGCGATGAGCTTCGCCATGCGGCGCGACAGCGCGGGACAGGCGCGCGCCTTCATCCTGCCGCTGGCGAATGCCGACGAGGCCGCGCTGGTGAGCGATGCCGCGATCTACCCGGCGCGCACCCTGCTCGAGGTGTGCGCCCACTTCGTGCGCGGGGCCGGCGCTGCCCGGCTGGCGCGCCACCAGTCCCAGGCGCCGCTAGCGTCGGTCGAGTATCCGGATTTCGCGGAAGTGAAGGGCCAGCAGAGCGCCAAACGTGCCCTGGAAGTGGCGGCCGCGGGCACGCATTCGGTCCTGTTGATCGGGCCGCCGGGCGCGGGGAAAAGCATGCTGGCCTCGCGCTTTCCCGGCCTGCTGCCGCCGATGAGCGAAGACGAAGCGCTGGCCTCGGCCGCGGTGCAGTCGATCGCCGGCAGCTTCTCGCCGCAGCGCTGGGGCCGGCGGCCGTTTCGCAGCCCGCATCACAGCGCATCGAGCGTCGCGCTGGTAGGCGGCGGCAGCCCGCCGCGTCCCGGCGAGGTCTCGCTGGCCCACCACGGCGTGCTGTTCCTCGACGAATTGCCCGAGTTCGACCGCCGCGTGCTGGAAGTGCTGCGCGAGCCGCTCGAGTCGGGCCAGATCACGATCTCGCGCGCGGCCCGCCAGGCCGACTTCCCGGCGCGCTTCCAACTGGTGGCGGCGATGAACCCCTGCCCCTGCGGCTGGCTCGGGCACGCGTCCGGCAAATGCCGCTGCACGCCAGAAAGCGCGCAGCGTTACCAGGACCGCGTCTCCGGCCCCCTGCTCGACCGTATCGACATCCAGCTGGCAGTGGCGGCCATGCCGGCCGAGCACATCGGCGCCCAGGCAGATGGCGAGAGCAGCGCCGCGATCGCCGCACGTGTCGCCCAGGCGCATGCGCGGCAACTGGCGCGCCAGGGCAAGCCGAACCAGGGCCTGGCGCCGCGCGAGATCGAGCGCTACTGCCGCCCGGACGCGGCCGGCGAGCGCCTGCTGCGCGGCGCGATGCAGCAGCTGCACTGGTCGGCGCGCGCCTACCACCGCGTGCTCAAGGTGGCGCGCACCGTGGCGGACCTGGGCGGCGCGCAGGACGTGGCGGCCGAGCATGTCGCGGAGGCGATCCAGTACCGGCGCGCGCTCAGGGAACACTGAAGCCAGGGAGTATCCGCAGGCTACGCCTCCTGTTACCATCGTGGCATGCACATCAAACAACGCTTCCTTGTTTCGCTGTCCGCGCTCCTGCTCGCGGGTTGCTCGCCCACGTATAACTGGCGCGACTACACCAGCGCCGACGGCGCCTTCAAGGTGCTGTTCCCCGCCAAGCCGGCGACCCACACCCGCGCCATCGACCTGGGCGGCATCCAGGTCGACATGACGATGACGGCCGCCGAGGTGGAAGGCAGCACCTTCGCCGTCGGCACCGCGGTGGCGCCGGATGCGGCCCTGGCCCAGGCCACCCTGCCCGCGATGCGCCAGGCCCTGCTGCGCAATATCGGGGCCGGCGATGCGGGGGGAAAGAACGAAAGCGGCACGGCGCCCGCCGGCGCGACACTCGACGTCGACGCGGTCGGCAAGGGCAACGGCGGCCCGGTGCGCCTGGTCGGGCGCTTCCTTGCGAAAGGCACGCGCGTGTACCAGGTGGTCGTGCTGGGCAAGCCGGGGGCCATGCCGCCCGAGCAAACCGAGCAGTTCCTGTCCTCGTTCAAGCCGCAATGACGGCCTCCCCTGCCCTGCGCACGAGCGGCCTGTCGAAGTCCTTCGGCCGTCCGGCGGTCGACGGGCTGGACCTGGAGGTGCGCCGCGGCGAGCTGTACGCGCTGCTTGGCCCCAACGGCGCCGGCAAGACCACGACGCTGCGCATGGTGACCGGGCTGGTGGCGCCCGATGCCGGCCGCATCGAGGTGCTCGGCATCGACCT
Source organism: Massilia sp. (assembly GCF_046293535.1). NCBI lineage: Bacteria > Pseudomonadati > Pseudomonadota > Betaproteobacteria > Burkholderiales > Oxalobacteraceae > Massilia > Massilia sp. The sequence goes on from NZ_JBKBOV010000037.1 coordinate 51,490, forward strand.
GGCGCAGGCCCCGCTCGATGCCAAGCGCAAGCTGGCCTACCTGCCCGACGACCCCATGTTGTACGGGAAGCTCAAGCCCACCGAATACCTCGAGTTCGTGGCCGGCTTGTGGGGCGTGGCGGCGCGCGATGCCGAGCCGCGCGCACGCGAGCTGCTCGACTGGCTCGACCTGAGCCCGCACGCGCATGAGCTGACCGAAGGCTTTTCGCGCGGGATGAAGCAGAAACTGGCGCTGGCCGGCGCGCTGATCCACGAACCGGAACTACTCATCCTCGACGAGCCGCTGACCGGACTCGACGCGGCGGCCGCGCGCCAGGTCAAGGACCTGCTGCTCTCGCACGTGGCCAAGGGCGGCACCGTCATCCTCACCACCCACATCCTCGAAGTGGCGGAGCGGCTGGCGCAGCGCATCGGGATCATCCGCGACGGCCGCCTGATCGCCGAAGGCACGCTGGCCGAGTTGCGCGAGCGCACCAGCGGCGGTAGCCTCGAGGATGTGTTCCTGCAGCTGACCGCACAGCCATGAGCGCAGCGCCGGGTAGCATCCCTTGGCTGTTCCGGCACGAGTTGCGTCTCTGGTGGTTCAGCGCGGGATCCGCCAAATCGGAGAAGTCGCAACGGCGCCCCGGACTGGCCGGGCTGGCGCTCATCGGGCTGGCCTGGCTGGCGCTGCACGCGATCGCCTTTTTCGTCGTGTCGCGCACGGCCGGCATCGATCCGCGCGACCCGCAGGTACTGGTTGCCGTGAGCGCACTGCTGTACGGCAGCATGACTTTCATGCTCTCCAGCGCCCTGAAGTCGAGCGTGCTGGTGCTGTTCGAACGGGGCGACCTCGACCTGCTGCTGTCCTCGCCCCTGCCCTCGCACAGCATCTTCACCGTACGCCTCGCCACGGTTGCCGCGGGTACGGCCGCCCTCTACCTGTTCTTTCTGGCGCCTTTCGCCCACGCGGGCGCACTGCTGGGCCACGTCGGCTGGCTCGCCGTCTATCCGGTCCTGCTGGGGGCCGCGACAGTCGTCGCCTGCGCCGCCATGCTGCTGACGCTCGGGCTGGTGCGGCTCATTGGCGCGCAGCGCACGCGCGTCGTCGCGCAGGTGATCGGCGCCCTGGCCGGTGCGCTGATCTTCATCCTGTCCCAGCTGTTCGCCCATCTTTCGCGCTCGATGGAGACGCGCGCGGCGGCCGCGTTTGCGCGTGCCTTCGCCGAGGACGGCGGGCTGGGTGCCGGGAGTCCGGTATGGTTGCCGGGCCGTGCGTTGTTGGGCGAGCCACTACCGGTGCTGGGCGTCGTGGCCGTGGCGGCGGCAGCCTTCTTGTTTACCGCGGCGCGGACACACCGGTTCTTCGTCCATGGCCTGCAGCAGGCCGCGTCGTCCAGTCGCGCGGCGCGCCGGCCCGCGGGCGGCCTGCGTTTGCGCTTTGGCCGCGGCCTGTTCATGACGATGCTGCTCAAGGAATGGCGCCTGATCCTGCGCGATCCGCAGCTCATCTCGCATGTCGCGCTCCAGCTGATCTATCTGCTGCCGCTGTTCTTCATCATCTTCAAACGCAGCGAGCTGCAGTTGCCCGCCCTCGCGGCCGGGCTGACGCTGCTATGCAGTTCACTGACGGCGTCCCTGGCCTGGATTATCGTGTCGGCGGAAGACGCGCCCGACTTGTTGCGCCTCTCGCCCGCACCGCAGGGAACGGTGCGCAACGCCAAGCTGGCGGCGGCGGTGTCGCCCTGCCTGTTCCTGGTGCTGGCGCCAGTGACGTGGCTGATCGTACGCGCGCCGCTCGCCGGACTGGGCGCGGCCGGGGCCGTGCTCGGCGCGGTGTGCGCGGCTGCCTTGATCGTGCACTGGTGCGGCCGGCCGGGTCTGCGCAGCGATTATGTGGCGCGTGGGAAGGGCGACTTCCTGAGCGCGATCCTCGGGATGTTCAACAGCCTGTCCTGGGGCGCCCTGGCCTGGTTCCTGGCGTCGATCGCGACCGGCCCATCCGATCGGAGCATCGTCGGCGCATCCTTCGCGGCGCTCAGTGCACTGGCGACGCTGGGCGTTTCCTGGCTCTTTCGTCGGCCACGTCCGTGAGTGCGTGCGCGGGATGAAAGCATTTCCAAGACGTGTTATCGTTTAATCACTAACAAATCAGTGGGCAGAGCTATGTTGATTACTTTTAAATGTAAATCCTATCCTGATGTCCTGATGTACCAGGAACATGCAAAACGTATCCTGGACCTGCTGCACAAGGATACGGAACGCGGCGTCATCACCGCGGAAGAAGCGCCGCGCGCTGTCGCGCTGCTCGAGGGCGAAATCGAAGAAAGCCGCAAACACCAGGTGTCGGAACAGGTCGAACGCGACGTGCAGGCCCACCATGGCGAAACCGAGGACAACGAGCATGAGCCGATCGAAGTCGTGAGCTTCTCGACGCGCGCCTTCCCGCTGCTGGAAATGCTGCGCTCTGCCCGCGACCAGCATACCGACATCCTCTGGGGCGTCTAAAACCGCCCCGACAGGGCGACCGGCGGGGCCCCGGCCCCGCCTTTTTCATGTTTGTTCGTTCGAACGCAGAAAAGCAAAAAGCCCGCTCAGTCGATACTGAGCGGGCTTTGCTTTATAACTAGCCTGACGATAACCTACTTTCACACTGGTTGCAGCACTATCATCGGCGCAAAGTCGTTTCACGGTCCTGTTCGGGATGGGAAGGGGTGGGACCGACTTGCTATGGTCATCAGG
>NZ_JBKBOV010000038.1:0-54097 GCF_046293535.1 Massilia sp.
CATAGAGAGGTTCTACAATCCACGCCGGCGTCATTCCACTATCGGCTACATCAGCCCGGTACAGTTTGAAAATCTAAAATGCGCCTAACGGAGGTGTCCGTATCGATGGGGGAAGGCCATTGTATGAGCTAGTGCTTGAGGTGCAAGCTGATTCATTTGACCCAGCTAGGGCCGATGCACATTGCTGGTAGACGGTTGTATGCTTATAGCCTGGGTATCTTTGACCCCATCGGATGTCGTTCGTGGAAGTCCGCTCTGGGTTGGTTTCACCCCTTGTGACAGTCTGCGATTTTCCTCCCAGCTGGCCTAGTATGCTGAGCTCAACGGCCGCCTTCGGCCGAGGCTGTGTAAAAACGCGTGATTCGCATGTTTTCAGGGGTCTGTTTACTATTCTCAACCTCGAGAAAACGGTGTAGCGGGCGTTCTGACAGGTCGGGAGTCGCCGGCATGCGGTCCGATCCGCGTTTTCCACAGCCTGCGCCAAAAGCGGACCTCTGACTCAGTCGAAATGGCTCAGCCAGCAAGGCGGCGCACCAGAATAGTAGCGCCTAACAAAAGCGTCCAACATACTGCCAATAGATGAGTGAGCAAGCGAGCGAAAGCAATACCTGACCGATGTCTGCTCGTCGCTCATACCGGATGCGCAACCTGCGAAATCGATGTGGCACTCCAAGGAGCGCGTGGTTGAGCATGTTCACCTCAATGATAGCAGCCAAAACTTAAGCCAAGGCTGCGGATCATGACCTATCCAGTCACATGGTGCAAATTGCTTTCATCAAACATATCGTGTAACACTCACAAGCCGGCGGGAGATGCTCGTCGCAAATGAAAACCATAATTTGGGAAAACGTACAATGTTTGCAAAAACAACAAAGAAATTTTTTTTGGCATTTCTTCTGGCAGGTTACTTTAGTGCGGCTTACGCTGCGGGATCAGGGAAAAACGAGCAGAGTATTGTCATCGACGGAACAATTACTAAGCTTAAAGCCCAGAAGTCCGGACAGCGAGTGCTAGTTGACTTAAAGGATTTGGCCCGAGAATTGAACTGGAAGGTACAGACATCGCAATCAGTTACGAGCATTCAGCGTCAAGAAAAAATTGCAGAAATCACCCCTGTGACAATTCCCGCGAAGATCAGTGGAGCGCTCGTCTATTACTTCAATCGAAACTTTGGATCAAAGCCCGACACAGGCTCGACAGTGCTTCTGGTGGAGCAGAGCGAAGAGTTCCAGCCTGAGGATGATGACTTCGTGCTTCCTTCCTCAAGTAGCATAGTATGGAAAAAGAAAGGTGCGGCTACCAGTGTAGACGTACCGGTGAAGTACGCGACAGCCGCTGATGGCAATGGGCGCTATGAGTTTTCCGCTGTCTCCCCTGGTACTTATACGCTTGTGATGAAGTCGGCACATTCTAAAGGAATGGGAATGCGAAATATAATGGGAAAATGGTACATCGTAACTCTCACCGTTAAAAATGGTGACGTCGTCGACAGGTCGCACGATTTTGGAATGTCCGACCATTGAGCAAATAATCTCTTACGATAGCAGGCGTTCTTACGCATCAGGATTAAACGGACGGGTGGAGCGCTTCTATCCGTGGCCCTTCTATATGCTCCTTGGTTCTGGAACCAGAATCTGCGTTCAAAGCTTTGTAGAGGTGTTTCAGGGGGGCGAAGTCACGCGCCATGACGCGTTCACCAAGCAGCTCGGAGCAACGCATTTAGTCTCGACAAGGCTGCGCCGATGATATCCGCTCCACTTTTTCCAGATCTTTCAGCCAAGCCTGCGGGTGGCCGCCAGAATGGTATTGCGCGCTTTGGCACCGGGACGCTGGTCCTTCCATGGCTTGGCGTTCTTGCGCGTCGGGATGAGTGCCCGTGTGCCACGTTGTGCAATCGCTTCGTGAAAGCCTTTTGTGTCGTAGGCACCGTCGCCACTGACGCTCGCGACAACTTCCTCGGCGGGTATCTGGTCGAGCAGGCACGGCAGCATCGGGGCATCGTCGGTGGTATTGTCGGTCACCTCTATCGCTCAGATTTCCGGTGTGGCCGCGTCAATGCCAAGGTGAATCTTGCGCCATTGGCTCTGGTAGTCGGCACCGTCCTTCTTCGTTTTCCACTCGCCTTCGCCCAGCATCTTGATGCCCGTACTGTCGACCAGCAAGTGCAGTCCCGTCGTCGTCGGCTGCGCCCCGATCGTCACCGAAAGATGCTTCTGGCGCCGGCTGACCGTGCTGAAGTTGGGCACTTGCCAGTCCTGTCCGGCCAGCGCGAGTAGGCTCTGCCTCATGCCCATTGCCTGGCGCAAGGGCAGAGTGAACAGGCCCTTCACAGTCAGGCAGAACTGAACCGCTGCCTCGCTGTACTTCGGATTGCGGCCCCGCCTGCCGCTTGCACTGCCGTGCCAACACATATCCTTGTCCAGCCAGATCAGCAGCGAGCCACGGACTTTCGATGCCGCGTCGTAGTCTTCTCACGTGGTCGTTCGGTACTTAGGTTTTGTATGGGCCATTATGGCGTCAGTTTACCCTGGGTGCCACCTTGGCCGCTGAAGGCCAATTTGTACAACAAAGCCGTTTGGGATAGGTTTTTGGGTTAACGTTGGGTCTTGGGGGGTAATTGAGGGGAGCTAGAATAACTTAAGTGTTTGATTTCATTCCCCTTGGCGTCCCCTGGTAACCGTCATCAATGAGTTCATAGCCTACCGGGGGTTCGAATCCCCCTCTCTCCGCCAGGAAACAAAAGAAAGGCCACCCATCGGGTGGCCTTTTTTTGTTGCCTGGGGGAGAGAAGCAAGGCGCCTGCGCGCCTTGCGTGGTCGCCAAGGCGGCAGGTTCGAAGCCTTGCGCGTACTTGCGCAAGGGCGGCCCGCGGAACGTGGGCGAATCCCTGCTTGCTCTGCCATGAACGGATCGAAGCCGGCCACCCTTGGGTAGCCATTTTTGGGTGTTTCGTGGCGTAGAGGAGCGAGCCTGCTGCTGGGCTCGCACGGGGCTCCGACGCGGCTATACGCATTCTGTGCGTTATGCGAGCTGTAGCACTCGTCAATTAAGTGGTGGCAGTTTCTACTGTGGTGGTTGGGGATTCACCACTAGTAAGTAATACTTCCATGCATTTCGGTTTCTTGCTTTTGTTCAATACTGTAGACTAGGTGTTACTCGGCTTCCTGTTGGCTCAACCATCCGGGAACAGTTCATCTATTCCCTTTCATATCCAATTCATTGAACTCCCATGCGCATCACCTTCAAGCTCATCGAAAAGGCGGTCGATCTGGCCACTCGCGTGTTTGTTACCGTCCGCGAGACGAATGCCAACGCTACCCCGGCTGATCAGTCGAACCTCATTTCCCTCATTGATGATGTGTCGCGGCGAATTGATTCTCTCGCGAGCGACATCGCAGGCCAAGTGAGCTATCAGCTCGAAAAGCAGCAGCTCGAGAAGTTGGCAGCGCAAACCAAGGTTGTCAAACTGGCGCTTGAGTTCGGGAACGAGTCGATGCTTGGTCCCGCCGTGGCCTCGATCTCCGAGCAGATCGAATATTCACGCTTGCGGCTGAGCGAGGGGAAGCATGAATGGTTTGCGCCATGGATGATTGCAGAATCCGTGCGCATCGAAGCGCTACGGATGATGGCACACAGCCAACGCGCACTGGATGTCGTCCAGCGAGAAACCCTGAACTTTCGGATCAGCATTCTCGACCATGCCGGCAAGTTAATCGTTAGCAGTGTGGATAACCCCTGGCTCGGGATCGCGGATTTCGTGGACGGCCGGAACGAAGACGTATTGCTCGGCCTGGGTGAAATCGAAGAATTCCAGGCATTTGAGGTAGAGCCTGAAGAAGACGCGTCACGGAAAGCCAAACCTCGCTCACCAGCGAAAACAACGGCTATTGCTGCTCCAGCAGAAGAGAAGGCGGCGCTCGCCCCGGCATCGGGCTGGCCTTTTCCGACGAGTTCACGCCCGTAATGGCATGGCATGCGTACCCGAGTTCGAAACCAGGTGCGCACATATTCAAGAAGGTCCCAAGCGGGACCTTTTTGCATATTGCGAGCACAAGCACGTTTGAGATTTCTTTGAAGGGACTTGGCCCTCGATCGACCTTGGAGCCTTGGGTTGGCCTGCATCAGCGTAGAGGGAGACAGGGTTCTTTCGGGTCGCGCTGGGCAAGCGTTGGGAAATTCGTAGCGTGCGCTGCGCAGTCGCTGCTGCAGAGTGTTGGTGTCGATCGAACGCGCGTCGTGCGGGGCCTGGCGCGGCATGCCGTTAGGTGGGTAGGGGCTGGATATACGGGCGGTCGGTGATTATTGGTGTATTTCATTTGGGCACTATTCATTTAAAATCTGAATGTGCGAGCGCTGGATATGTCACAAGGGCTCGAGAAACTTCCACAACAAGCATGGTTTTAGCCTGCTGTATCTGAACCGTCCATGAAATCCTTATCCCATATCGAGCAGCGCATCTTCGAAGTCGACGGCATCCGTGCCGAACTCACGGGCCCGGTGAACGGTCATCCGGATTACTGGACGAACCGCTTTAGCGGAGACAAGACTCTCAAGGAATTCAGGGACAGGTTCAGCAAGCGCTATCCCGGCGTGTCCATCAAAGTGTACGACGGGATTGGTCACGTCGCCAGCGGCAAGTACTTGCTTAAGAACCTGCGCGCTACCCATACGTTCGACTGGGTCCGGGAAAAGCTTGCCCTCTACAGCGATGCCATCAACTATCTGGCAGAGCAGGTCGAGGCGTTGGAGCATGCGGCTAACGCCGCGGCGACGACCCCACCCGAACCGGATCCGTACGAGGTCCTCGGTATTGCCCCTGGCTGCACGGATGGGGAAATCAAGATCGCTTATCAAAGGAAAATCTCGCGCTTCCACCCGGACAAGCTCAGCGGTCTGGACGAAGCTATCGTCGCGTTCGGCAACCAGCAGGCCCAGGCGATCAATCACGCGCGCGACCGCATCCTGCAAGAGCGCGATGGTGATGAGCGTGAAGCGGCCTGAACAGCGCGCACAGGATTCAAGCGAACAGCGCCGTATAACTGTCGCGCGTCGCAACTGATCTCAAGGGTGATTCGGGTGTCCAGGCGGCGCAGGTCTCTGCCGCTGCTGCCGGAACTGCTATCATTCCCGCACATTCATGTCGGAGTGTCGTCCAATGCGCCATTGATGCCGCCGTCTGCTTGACGGCCAGTTCTTCCCACCTTCCCGCAACAGCAGGGGAGTTCCGGCATCCATGGAGGTTCAATGACGCACCCTTACCTGGCGCTCGACAGCGCATCTTTCATTCTTCCCGACGGTCGCCCCCTGCTGTCCGGGCTCACCGAACAATTTGATATGCGCCACACCGGCCTGGTGGGCCGCAACGGCATCGGCAAGAGCGTGCTGGCGCAGCTGCTGGCGGGCATACTGGCGCCGTCGTCCGGGCGCTGCATCCGCGAGGGCAGGGTGCACTACATCTCGCAGCAGGTCGACCAGGAGCGCGAAGGCACGGTGGCCACATTGGCCGGCGTGCAGGACGTCCTCGACGCCCTGGCGCGCATCGACGCCGGCAGCATCGAGGAAGCCGACTTCGAACGGGTCGGCGAACGCTGGGACTTGCCGGCGCGCCTGCGCCACGCCCTCGACCAGGCCGGCCTGGGCCACCTCGACGCGAGCACGCCCGCCAACCGGATCAGCGGCGGCGAAGCGATGCGCGTGGCGCTGCTGGGCGCGATGTTGTCCGATGCGGACTTCCTCATCCTCGACGAGCCCACCAACCACCTCGACGGGCCGAGCCGCCGGCTTCTTGCGGCGCAGCTGCGCGCCTGGCGCCGCGGGCTCATCGTGGTCAGTCACGACCGTGCGCTGCTGGGCCAGATGGAACGCATCGTCGAGCTCTCCTCCCAGGGCCTGCGCAGCTACGGCGGCAACGTCGATTTCCATACCGAGGCCCGCGCCGCCGAACAGGAAAGCGCCCAGCGCGATCTGGAACACGCGCGCCAGGCATTGCTGCGCGGGGAGCGCGCCATGCGCGAGCAGCGCGAACGCCAGCAGCGCCGCCAGGCGAAAGGAGCCAGCGAGGGCAAGGCCGCCAACCAGGCCAGGATACTATTGGGGCGGCAGAAGGAGCGCAGCGAGAACAGCGCCGGCCGCCTGCTCCAGCAGCACGAGGGAGCGCGCCGGCAGCACCAGGAACGCGTGCGCGAAGCGGCGCAGGGCCTGCTCGACGAGGGCGCCGTGCGCCTGCACGCCACCCAGGTGGACGCCGCCGCCCAGCGCCGCGTGGTCGAGTTGGACGAGGTCGAGCTCCCGTTCGCCGTTCCGGCACTGCGCATGCTCAGCCTGGTCGTCACCGGCCAGCAGCGCATCGGCATCACCGGGCCGAACGGCAGCGGCAAATCGACCCTGCTGAAGGTGATCGCCAGCGAGCTGGCGCCACTCAAGGGGCGCGTCGTGCGCGACGATGCCTGCGCCTGGCTCGACCAGCGTCTGGGCACGCTCGACCCGGGCCGCAGCACGATCGCGCAGCTGCTGGACGTGAACCGGAGCACCGGCCAGGACCGGCTGCGCACTTACCTGGCTCAGATCGGCCTCGATGCCGGCAAGGTGGCCCAGCCGGCCGGCCAGCTGAGCGGCGGCGAGCGCCTGAAGGCCGCGCTGGCCTGCGCCCTGTATGCCGACCCGCCGGCCCGCCTGCTCCTGCTGGACGAGCCGGGCAACCATCTCGACCTGGCGTCCCTGGCGGCGCTGGAAGCGATGCTGCGCCAGTACGCCGGAGCGCTGCTGGTGGTTTCGCACGACGAGGTCTTCCTGGAGCGCATCGGCCTGACCCACAGGCTGGAGGCCAGCCCCGCCGGCTGGCGGCTGCGGTTGATATAATCGCGAATCACATTGCAGGAAGACGAAAGACCCATGTTGCGCACGCTTGTCATTTCCCCCAACTGGATCGGCGACGCCGTCATGGCGCAGCCGCTGCTGCGCCGCCTGCGCGAAAAGCATCCCGAGCGGCCGATCGACGTGCTGGCGCCGACCTGGGTCGCGCCGGTGTGGCGCGCGATGCGCGAGGTCGACGAGGTCATCGAATCGCCCTTCAAACATGGCTCGCTGCAGTGGAAGGAGCGCAAGGCCTTCGCGAAGATGCTGAAGGCGCGCGGCTATCTTGATTCCTACGTATTGCCGAACACGCTCAAGTTCGCCCTGATCCCGTGGCTGGCAGGGATCAAAAAGCGGGTCGGCTACAAGGGCGAGATGCGCTACGGCCTGGTCAACGTGATGCACCACGACGACAAGGCCGCGCCGCGCCCGATGGCGCAGTTCTACCAGGCGCTGGCCGACGAGCCGGTGCGCCACCTGCCGCGTCCGGAAAAATTGCCGGAGCCGGAAATGAGGGTCGAAGCAGGCGAGGCCGATGCCGCCATCGCGCGCTTGCAGCTGCCGCCGGGCACCTACGTGGCCTTCGCGCCCGGCGCCGAATTCGGCCCGGCCAAGCGCTGGCCGGCGCCGTACTTCGCCGAGTTGGCGCAAACGATCCGCGCCAACGTGCCGGACGCCCAGATCCTGCTGCTCGGCTCGCCGAAGGACCGCGCGGTCTGCGACGAGATCACCGCCATCGTGCCGCAGGCGCACAACCTGGCCGGCTCCACCTCGCTGAGCGAGGCGATCGCGCTGATCTCGGTTGCCGCCACGGTGGTCACCAACGACTCCGGCCTGATGCACATCGGCGCCGCGCTGCGCCGTCCGGTGGTGGCGATCTACGGCCCCACCGACCCGCGCCACACGCCGCCGCTGTCGCAATTGGCCAGGATCCTGTGGCTGCACATCGAATGCTCGCCCTGCCAGCAGCGCGAGTGCCCGCTGGGACACCAGAACTGCATGAAGCAGATCCTGCCCCGGGATGTGTGGCAACCGCTGCAGCCGATGCTCGCAACCTGAACGATTATTCAAACGAGGTAGAAAATGATACTGGTTACTGGCGCAGCAGGCTTCATCGGAGCCAACCTGGTCCACGCCCTGTCCAAGCGCAAGCCCTTCAGCGTGTTCGCGGTCGACAACATGGCGCGTCCGGAGAAATTCCTGAACATCGTCGACGCCGAAGTGGCCGACTATGCCGACAAGGAAGACTTCCTCGTGCGCCTGAAGGCCGGCGAATTCGACGGCAGGTTCTCCGCTGTGCTGCACCAGGGCGCCTGCTCCAACACCATGGAGACCGACGGCCGCTACATGATGAAGAATAACTACGAGTACACCATCGCGCTGTTCGAGTTCTGCCAGCGCGAGCGTATTCCCTTCATCTACGCCTCGTCGGCCGCGGTGTACGGCGGCGGCAGCGTGTTCCGGGAAGAGCGCCAGCACGAGCGCCCATTGAACGTCTACGGCTATTCGAAGTTCCTGTTCGACCAGTACATGCGCCGCTACTGGCAGCAGCACGGCATGAGCAAGGGCAGCCAGGTGGTCGGCCTGCGCTACTTCAACGTGTACGGCCCGCTGGAAGGGCACAAGGGCACGATGGCATCCGTCCCGTTCCACCAATACCACCAGTTCAAGAACGAGGGCAAGGTCAGGCTGTTCGGCGCCAACGAGGGCTATGAGGCCGGCACCCAGATGCGCGACTTCATCTACGTGGAAGACGTGGTCAAGGTCAACCTGTTCTTCCTCGATCATCCGGACAAGCGCGGAATCTTCAACCTCGGCACCGGCCGCGCCCAGCCCTTCAACGACCTGGCGGTGGCCACGGTGAATGCGCTCGCCAACGAGAGCCATGCGCCGCTCACGCTGGCGCAGATCGTGGACAAGGGCCTGCTCGAATACATCCCGTTCCCTGACAAGCTGAAGGGCAAGTACCAGAGCTTCACCCAGGCCGACATCGGTGCGCTGCGCGCCGCCGGCTACCTTGAGCCCTTCACCGACGTGGCGACGGGGGTCGCCAGGTACATGGACTACCTGAAGTCGGGACACTGAAAGATTCAGAAGCTTTTCTTATAAAACCCTCATCATCCATAAGATAAGCTGATGTAACGGGCGTGCGGCATTCACGCGCCGCCCGTAAAGACCGTCGTGTAGACTCGGGTCACGTTCTTATTTGACAACGCGACCGCTTCCCGATGAGCGCCAACCTGACCGGACACCTGTCCCCGGACGATCCCGCTTTGTCGCCCGTCACGCGGGCGATGGTGGCGCTGCGCCGCCCGATCGTCGACGCCTGGATGAGCGAGGTGCGCGCCGCGGTGCCCCAGGCGCGCGAACTGGCGCCGCCGATCGCCGAGAACACCCTGCCGGCCTATTTCGACACCCTGGCCGCGCTGCTCACCCCGGGCCACTCGGCGCGCCTGCTCACCGACCTCGGCGCGCTCGCCAGCGAGCATGGCGGCGAGCGCGCGCGCATGACGGGCTACGACGCCACCGCCGTCATCCATGAGATGCAAATCTTCCGCAACGTCCTGTTCCGCGAACTGGCGCGCCACGGCGTGACGCTCGACGAAGCGCAGCGCGCCACCGTGTTCGCCCATATCGACGCCACCATCCGCGAAAGCGCCAACGCCTTCACCGTGGTGCAGGCGGCCCTGCGCGAGCAGTACGTCGCGGCGATCGCGCACGACCTGCGCACGCCCCTGTCCACCGCCCAGATGGCGGCCGAGATGATCAACCACACCTCGCAGTACCCGAACGCGCGCCGCTTCGCCGACAAGATCGTGGCCAGCACCCAGCGCATCGACGGCATGACGCGCGAGCTGCTCGACCGCATCGCCTTCTGCAAGACCGGCAAGGTGAGCTTGCAGATCGACCGCGTCGACTTGGCGGCGCTGGTGCGCGAGGTGGCGCAGTCGGCCGAGGCCTTCCATCCCGTCGCGCTGGCGATCGATGCCGGGCCGGTCGAAGGCTGGTGGTGTGGCGACGCGATCCGGCGCGCCGTCGAGAACCTGGTCAACAATGCGATCAAGTACGGCGACCGCGAGGCGCCGATCCGGCTGACGGTGTCGACCGCGCCCCTGCGGGTGCAGGTGATGGTGCATAACCAGGGCCCGCCGATCGCGCTGGAAGACAGCGAGAGCATCTTCCAGCTGTACCGGCGCGCCGGCAAGCAGGGCCTGGCGGAGGGCAATGGCGAAGGCTGGGGCGTGGGCCTGCCTTATGTGCGGCGCGTGGCCGAAGCCCATGGGGGCAGCGTGATGATGTCCAGTTCCCTCGAAGACGGCACCGCCTTCGTCATCGACATCCCGCTTGACGCGCGGCCCTTCGCGGGCGCGCCCACCGCGGCTTGAAGCCTCAGGCGCTGCGTTTCGACATCGTGCTGTGCCCGCCCACCGGCTCGGTCTCGAAGCGCTCGCCGAAGCCGGCGATCAGCGGACGCCCCCTGGCGATCGCCGCCTGCACCGCGGGCAGCGACAGCGAGGCCTTGTGGCTGTCCTGGTCGATCCAGGTTTCGGTGACCCACAGCGCGTCGGCGTCGAGCTTGTCCTTGGCGACGCCGTAGCCGAGGCAGCCCGGCATGTTGGCGGTGCCTTCCAGCAGGATGGCGATGAGGGCGTCGCGCTGGCCCGGCTGGGCGCGTATTTTTCCGATCAATCCGTACATGGGGGCGGTTTCCTTGTTGTCTTTCCCGGCCTGGGCCCGGGTGGCGAGGGGCAGGGCGGCCAGGGCGACCAGGGTGGTGGCGGCGGTGCGGCGGGTGATGGTCATGGCGAGTCCCTGTGCGGTGGAAGCCAAGTATAGGCGCGCCGGCGACGGCGCCGCAAGCGCGGCCGTCCGCGGCCGGCGGCTCAGGCGCTGGACGGTTCGGTGGCCGCGCCGGCCAGGATCTTCTGCAGCGCCGCCAGGTCCACCGGTTTCACCAGGTGGTGGTCGAAGCCGGCTTGCGCGCTGTTGCGCCGGTCCTGGTCCTGGCCGTAGCCGGTCACCGCCACCAGGATCGCGCCGGCGGTGGCCGGATGCCGGCGCAGGCGGCGCGCCAGTTCGTAGCCGTCCATCTCCGGCAGCCCGATGTCGAGCAGGCACAGTTCCGGCGCGAAGCCGGCGGCCTGCGCGAGCGCCTCGAGCGAGTCGTGTTCCACCCGCACCTCGTGGCCCTGCGCGCCCACGTACATGGCCAGCATCTGGGCTGCGTCGACGTTGTCGTCCACCACCAGCACCCGCAGGCGCGCTCCCGGCGCCGCGGCGGCGGCGCGCTCCGCTTCGCCGCCGCCGCGCTCCTGGCAGCGCGGCAGGCGCACCGTGAAGCTGCTTCCCATGCCCTGGCCGCCGCTCGTCACGTGCACGCTGCCGCCGTGCAGTTCGACCAGGCTGCGCACCAGCGCCAGGCCGATCCCCAGGCCGCCGAGCGAACGGTCGGGAGTGCGCTCGCCCTGCACGAACATGTCGAAGGCGCGTTCCAGTTCCGTGGGCAGCATGCCGATGCCGTTGTCGCTCACCTCCACCAGCACGGCGTCACCGGCGCTGGTGACCGCCACCTTGATGCGCCCGCCGCGCCCGGTGAACTTGGCCGCGTTGTGCAGCAGGTTGCCCACCACCTGCACCAGGCGCTTGCGATCGCCCGGCACGAAGCAGGGCTGGGGCAGCAGCTCTACCTGCAGGCGGTGCTCCTTGCCGTGCACCAGGGCCTGCACCTGTTCGGCGGCGTCCAGCACCACGGCATTGATGTCGATGCGCTCCTTGTTCAGCACCACCAGCCCGCGCGTGACGCGCGAGACGTCCAGCAGGTCGTCCACCAGGCCGGCCATGTGGCGCGCCTGGCGCGCGATGATGGCGCTGATCTGCTTGACGCGCGCCGGGTCCAGGCTGTCCTGGCCGAGCAACTGGGCGCCCGAAGAGATCGGCGCCAGCGGGTTGCGCAGTTCGTGCGCCAGCATCGCCAGGAATTCGTTCTTGCGCTGGTCGGCCTGGCGCAGGGCTTCCTCGGCGCGCACGCGCTCGGTGACGTCCTGCATGCTGCCGCGCAGCGCCACCACCTGCCCGTCGGGTCCGTGCACGCTCTCGCAGCGGTAGTCGAGCCAGATGCGGTGGCCGTCGGCGTGGAAGGCCTGCAGCTGCAGCTTGCCGCTGCCGCCCAGGCGCGCCAGTTCGCCCGTGAGGCGCTGCACCCGCAGCCACGACGCTTCGCTCAGCACGGTGCCGCGCTGCTGCGCGAAAGGCGGCATCGGGCGCCCGAAGATATGCGGAACCGAATCCGATACCTCGATCTCCTCGCTGCCGAGCCTCCACTGCCAGGTGCCGAAGCGCGCCAGCATATGGGTCTCGCCCAGCGCCGAGTCCTTGGCGGCCAGCTGGCGCGAGCGCTCCGACAGCAGCGCCGCGGCATCGGACATCGCTGCCGCCACTGCCGCGGCCTCGCGCACGTGCACGTCCTCGAGCGGCGGCAGCGCTTCGCCCTTGCCGAGCGCCTGGGCCCGGCCGGTGAGCGCCTGCACCGAGCGCGCCAGGCGGCCGCCGATCAGCCAGGCCAGGCACAGGGCGATCGCGAACAGCAGTGCGGCGACGCCGGCCATCATGGCGAGCTGGTCCAGGAGTTCGGTGCGCAGGGACTCGCGCGGGATGCCGATCGCCACGCCCCAGCCGCTCAGGGACGAGCGCGAATACGTGGTCAGAAGCGGCTTGCCTTCGTGCGAGCGGGAGGCGATCGTGCCTTCCGGCCGGAGCCTGGAGGCCTCGCGCAGCAGCGGGTTGACCGGTTTGCCCACCGTGGTCTCGCGATTCATGTTGCGGTAGAAGATGATCCCGTTACGGTCGAACAGCGAGGCCACGGCGCCTTCGGGTACCGATTTCGGCGTCAGGATGCCGTCGAAATAGCCGGGGCCGAATCCGACGCTCAATACGTAGCGGACTTCATTTCCGAGCCATACCGGGACGTCCATGCTGACCGCGGGCCCCTTGCGTACCGCGCCCGTGAAGACGTCGGACACCGACCCCTGGCCGCTGGCGAACACCCGTTCCAGCTGCGCCGAGGCCTCGCGCGGCAGTGGCGCGCCGAAGTCGAGCGCGGTGTTGACCAACTGCTGTCCGCTGCGCTCGCGCAGCACCATGATCATGCCGCCGCCGCCGCCGCCGCCGCCCGACAAGCTCAGGGCCTGGCGCGCCTGGGCGTGTACGCGTGCCAGGTCGCCGTCCCGGAGCGCGTCGATGCTCGACAGCGTCTGGGCGATCGCCCGGGCCTGCAGCAGCTTGTTGTCGGCGCTGTGCACCAGCGCGCGCACCGTCTGCAACATGTTCTTCTCGATCTGGGCGCGCGCCTTCTGGTACTGGTGGACGAACAGGATCGAAGCACCGACGATGCCGGGCAGCAGGGTAGCCAGTACCAGCCAGAGCAGGTAGGCGCGCAGTGGCCTGCGGACGATCGGAGAGGTGGTGCCGGTCACGTTATATTCTGCACACTTGGTAACGTCTGATTCTACGTGACATTTCGTCTGAGCACCGACTAGTTTGCATCCTGGCAGGCCAGTGCCGATGCCCTTGCATCCATAGCGTCACTGTAGCGCGTCGACCCTTGGTTAATGCGCAAGCCGCGCCGGTCCGGGAAAAAAGGCGAACGCGCGTGCGATATGTGTTCTCAAAGATAAGAACTCAGCTGTACGGCCGGTCAAAGGCGTTGCAAGGACGCCATACATGCACCGTTTTGGCAAAAAAAAGGTCCGGTTTTGCCGTTTCGCCATCGAATCCGCACCGGATTGGACGTAATGTATTTGCGCGTAGGAAATATAACTTTACGCGAGAAAACAGAAAGTTACCAAGATGGATACCCACCAGACCAAGCAAGACAACGAAGTGCTTTCCTTCCGCCTGGCGAAGGAAGAGTACGCGATCAGCATCCTCAAGGTGCAGGAAATCCGCGGCTACGAAGAACCCACGCTGCTGCCCAGCGCACCGGCCTGCATCAAGGGCATCATGAACCTGCGCGGTTCGATCGTCCCGATCGTCGACATGCGCATCCTGTTCAATCTCGGCGAGCCGACCTACGACCAGTTCACCGTCGTCATCGTCCTGAACATCAAGAACCACGTGATCGGCATGGTGGTCGACAGCGTCTCGGACGTGGTCACCCTGACCGACGAGCAGATGCGTCCGGCGCCCGAGATGGGCGCTACCACCGACGGCGACTACATTACCGGCCTGGGCACGGTCGGCGAGCGCATGCTGATCATGCTCGACATCGACAGGCTGATGAGCTCCGAGCAGCTCGGCCTGATCACCAACGTACAGAAAGCCGCCTGAGCGGACACCACTCACCGGGCAGGACGCCCGGCCATAAGGAGAACCACATGAACCTCGCCAACCTGAAAATCGGCGTACGCCTCGGCCTCGGCTTCGGCGTGCTCTGCGTGCTGCTCGTATGCATGATCGTGACCAGCACGATCATGCTGGGCCGTATCAATGCCGGCACCAACGACATCGTCAACGACCGCATGCCGAAGATCGAAATCACCGGCCACCTGCTCGGCCAGGTCGACGTGATCGCCATCGCACTGCGCAACATGATGCTCAACGAAGAACGCACCGACCGTGCCAAGCAGCTCGAGGCGATCGCCGCAGCGCGCAAGGCGATCGACGCCGACCTGAGCGAACTCGACAAGACCTTGCACATCCCCCAGGCGCGTGCGCTGCTGGAGCGGATGAAGCAGCAGACCGCCAGCTACCTGCAGGGCCAGGAGCAACTGCTCAAACTCGTCAACGACGGCCTGGACGAGGAAGCGCGCCAGTTCCTGGCCGAACAGCTGCGTCCCCGGCTGGCGGGCCTGAAGAAGGACATCAACGAGCAGGCGGCATTGCAGAAATCACTCGCCAGGGACAAGGCCGAGGAGGCCCAGCGAACCTACGACGGCACCGTGCGCATGATGTGGGCGCTGGGCGCTTTCGCCCTGGCCCTGGCGGCCGCCGTGGCATGGTGGATCACCCGTTCGATCACCGGCCCGGTGCGGCGCGCGCTGGAAGTGGCGAACACCGTCGCCGCCGGCGACCTGAGCAGCCGTATCGAGGTGAGGACCCGCGACGAAGCCGGCCAGCTGCTGCAGGCGCTGAAGACCATGAACGAGAACCTGGCGCGCACCGTCGGCACCGTGCGCGGCGGCACCGATGCCATCACCGTGGCCGCCTCGGAAGTGGCGGCCGGCAGCCAGGATCTCTCCAGCCGTACCGAACAGCAGGCATCCTCGCTGGAAGAAACCGCGTCCTCGATGGAAGAACTGACCTCGACCGTCAAGCAGAACGCCGACAATGCGCGCCAGGCCAACGTGCTGGCGGAAGCGGCGTCGCAGGTGGCGCAGCGCGGCGGCGCCGTGATCGGCCAGGTGGTGGGCACCATGTCCGACATCGATGCCTCGGCCGGCAAGATCAGCGACATCATCGGCGTCATCGACGGCATCGCCTTCCAGACCAATATCCTGGCGCTGAACGCGGCGGTGGAAGCGGCACGCGCCGGCGAGCAGGGCCGCGGCTTCGCGGTGGTGGCGACCGAGGTGCGCAACCTGGCGCAGCGTTCGGCGGCGGCGGCCAAGGAAATCAAGGCCCTGATCAACGACTCGACCGGCAAGGTCGCGACCGGCGGCAAGCTGGTGGCCGAAGCCGGCGCCACGATGCAGGAGATCGTCGACAGCGTGCGCCGCGTGACCGACATCATGGGCGAGATCACCTCGGCCAGCCAGGAGCAGACCGCCGGCATCGAGCAGATCAACCAGGCCGTGGTGGAGATGGACCACGTGACCCAGCAGAACGCCGCGCTGGTGGAGGAAGCGGCCGCCGCGGCCGAAGCGATGAAGGAGCAGGCGGCCAAGCTGAACGAGGCGATGGCGGCCTTCCGCATCGGCGCCGAAGCGGCGGCGCCGGAAGCGGTGCGCGCCCCGCAGCGTGCCTTGAAGGCGCTGGCAGCCTGAGTTGTAGGGTGCACCGGGGCGCGTAGCCGGCTACGCCGTGCGCGCGTTCAACCAGTGCGTGCATGCTACGGAGCGTGCCGGGATACGTGGTTTGAACGCGCGGCCGGCAAAGCCTACAAAAAAAACGGCAAGCCGCGAGGCTTGCCGTTCTTGTTTGCGGACGCTCGTTTAGAACGAGTGACGCACGCCCACGTTGAACACCGACGGATCGGCGCCGAGCGCGGTGGCCGGCGGTGCGAAGCTGCCGCCTGCGGAGGCCAGGCCGAAGGCTGCGCGGCCGTTGTTGCGCACGCGGCCATACGAGCTGTACAGGTTGGTGCGCTTGGACAGGGTGTAGCTGTACGCGACCGAGAAGCCGTTGCCCTTGGCGCCAGTTTCCAGCTTCTGCTGGTGGCCCGACAGGTAGAACTTGTTCGGGCCCGAGGTGAACACGCCGCCCAGGGTGAGGAACTTGAACTCGTTGTTCGCGCCGGTCGGGTCCGCTTCCATGTAGGCCGCGCGCAGGTCGAAGGCGCCGAAGTTGTAGCCGGCGCCCAGCACGTATTCCTTGTCGTCGCCGGTGGCCAGGCGCTCGGTCTGCTGATAGCCCGCGCCCAGGTACAGCGGGCCGTTCTTGTATTCGACCGCGGCGCCGACCAGGTTGCCCGACGGGTCGTCGGTCTGGCGTTCGCCGGCGCTGTAGGCGGCCAGGAAGGTCAGGCCGCTCAGGTCGTTGCTCTTGTAGTTCACCGAGTTCGACAGGCGGCGGGTCAGGCGGCCGTTGCCGAAGCCGGTCAGGGTCGAACCGTAGAAGCCGTGGCCGAGCGGGTCGGCCGACTGGGCCACCGCGGCGATCGGGCCGTATTCGCGGCCGATGGTGACGGTACCGAAGGAACCCTGCAGACCGACGACGGCGCGGCGCTGGAAGGTGCCGGCGGCATCCTGGGCGCCGTTGTCGAGGGCGACGCCGGCTTCGATGTTGAAGAGCGCCTTCAAGCCATTGCCCAGGTCTTCAGTGCCACGGAAGCCGATGCGGCTGGTGGACTGGGTGCCCGAGCTGATCACGGTGCGGCTGTCTTCACCCGGTGCGTCGGTGTCTTCGATGCCGACCGAGGCGTCGGCGATGCCGTAGATCTGGACGCTCGTTTGCGCCTGGGCGGCTGCCAGCGGCAGGAGGGACAGCATGGCGATGGCCAGACTCTTCTTTTTCATTGATTTCTCCAGTGTGGATGAATGGTGTTTCCGAACGCCGTTGTGGTTGTCGATTTAAAAAATATAGACAGAAACGTACAGTTGCAAAAAGCTTACATTACCAGTGCAGTCGAAATGATGCCACGATTCATTAGCTCTTTGCTTATTCGGTTTTTGAGAAGCATGTGCGCGTGGCCAAAAAGCCGCACGACCCAGCGCAAACTAAGTGTTTCTACTTAAAGCGGTGTTGTAAATGCGTAACGAAACCGTCGATTCAGAGGGGCGGGCTACGTTGCGCGGACATGCCGGCACACCATGTTAGGATCGGCGCATCGACCCACCCAAGGACAAGAACAACGTGCGCACCGGTATCACGCAAGCGCCCTTCGGCACCCTGCCGAACGGCGAAGCCATCACCCAGTTCACGCTCACCAATGCCGGCGGCATGGTGGCCCGGATCATCGACTTCGGCGGCATCATCACCGAGCTGCACGCGCCCGACCGCGACGGCCGGCTGGCCGACGTCGTGCTGGGTTTCGACACGCTCGCACCCTATGTATCCGACAGCCCGTATTTCGGGGCCCTGATCGGGCGCTACGGCAACCGCATCGCGAAGGGCCGTTTCACGCTCGACGGCAGGGAGTATGCGCTGCCCGCGAACAACGGCAATAACCACCTGCACGGGGGCGTTCCCGGCTTCGACAGGGTTAAGTGGCAGGCCACGGTGGAAGGCGACAGACTGCGCCTGGCCTATACCAGCCGCGATGGAGAGCAGGGCTACCCGGGCACGCTGGAGGTCACCGTGGTCTACGAACTCCTCGATACGGACGAACTCGTCGTGCGCTTCCATGCCGTGACCGATGCCCCGACGCCCGTCAACCTGACCCAGCACAGCTATTTCAACCTCGCCGGCGGCGGCGACATCCTGGATCACGTCCTGAGCATCGATGCCGATGCGTTCGTCGCCATCGACGAGGAATCGATCCCGACCGGGGCACTGGCGCCGGTGGAGGGCACGCCTTTCGATTTCCGCAGCCCGCGCGCCATCGGTTCGCGCATCGTCGACGATGACGTCCAGCTGCGCAACGGCCAGGGCTATGACCACTGCTTCGCGCTGAACAAACCGCATGGCAAGTCGATGACGCGCGCCGCCCGCGTGCTCGAGCCGGACTCCGGCCGGGTGCTGGAGCTGTTCACCGAGGAGCCGGGCGTGCAGTTCTACAGCGGGAACTTCCTGGACGGCTCGCTCACCGGCAAGGGGCAGGCCTATGCCCACCGCAGCGGCTTCTGCCTGGAGCCGCAGCACTTCCCGGATTCGCCCAACCAGCCGCATTTCCCCAACGTGATCCTGCGTCCGGACGAGGTGTACCAGACCGAATCGCGCTTCCGCTTCTCTGTCGATTCGGGCGCCCGCCAGGCTTGATGGACCATCACTCCAGCGAGATGCCCAGGCGTTCGATCAGCCCGTTGCGGTCCTGGTGCAGCGCCACCAGGGCGTTCTCGTTCTCGAACAGGAAGCGGTAGCGCGCCTGCTTGCCATTCGCTTCACTGCTGCGTGCCAGCACCTCCACCGTACGCAGCGGACCGTAATCGCGGAACTCGGCGGCGATCTGGGTGACCCAGCGTTGGTTGTAGCGGCCGCGTTCGCTGGCCGACAGGCCGTCGGGGATGCGGCCGGCGAGCAGCTCCTCCATCGCCTTGCGTGCGCGGGCGGTGCCGGCCGGGTCGAGGTCGGCGATGGCAGGCAGCCGGGGCGTCGCCAGTGCCGGCACGTAGTGGGCGGCGACCAGGTCGGCGATCTTGCCCTGGCGTGCGGCGGCCGAATTGGCCAGCACGATGACGCTCAAGCGCTCGTCCGGATAACGTTGGAAGGCGGCCTTGAAACCTTGCCAGGCGCCGCCATGCTGGACCACGCGATGGCCGTTGTGGCTGCCCACGTACCAGCCCAGGCCATAAGGGCCGCTGCTGCCGTCGTTCAGGCGCGCGGGCGTCCAGCTGGCCTCTTTGGCGCGGGCGTCGAGGATGGCGTCGCCGTCGAGCGCCATGCTCCAGCGCGCCAGGTCGCGCGCGCTCAGCGCGATGGTGCCGTCCGCGGTCCGGTTCAGGCTGGGCGCGACCCAGCGCTGGTTCTGCAGCTTGCCGTCGATGCGCTCGTAGCCGGCGGCCCGTCCCGGCACGATGTCCGCTTCGCTGATCACCCCGGCCGTCTTCATGCCGAGCGGCGCGAAGATGCGCTCCTTCAGCTGCTCGCCGAAGAACGTGCCGCCGGCCCGCTTGGCGATGAAGCCGAGCAGGTGGTAGCCTGCATTGCTGTAGACGAAGCGCTCGCCGGGAGCGGACAGCAGCGGCATCGATGCTTCCAGCGCGACCAGTTCCTCGTCCGTGTAGTCCTTGCGCAGGTCGATCTTCGTGTACGGGTCGCCCAGGCCCGACGTGTGCGTGAGCAGGTGGCGGATCGTGATGCCTTCCCATGCTGTCGGGGTATTGTCCAGGTAGCGCGAGATCGGGTCGTCGAGTTTCAGCTTGCCGTCCTTCTCCAGTAGCAGGATCAGGGCGGCGGTGAAGGTCTTGCCCGTCGAGGCGACCTGAAACACGGTGTCGGGCGTGACCGGCACCCTGAGCTCCACGTTGGCCATGCCGTAGCCCTGTTCGCGGACGATCTTCCCGTCCTTGACCACCACGAGCGCCAGGCCTGGGACCTGGCGGCTCCGCATCATGCGCTCGATCGCATCGTCGATCGCATCGGCCCGGACGGTGCCGGCGCACAGGCCTGCCATGAGAACGAAGGGAATGGACATGCGCATGCTGGTTTTCTCCTGCGTGAATGGAAACGGCCCGCATTGTAAGGGCCGCGATGTTGACATTCATGCCAATCATCGCGGAATATCTGCCACGATGAGCATTCCACCCGACACGCATACCGGTATCTCCGCCGGCGCTTCCGGCATCGACATCTGGTTGCTGGTATTCCCGAACTTCATGCTGCTGGACGCGACCGGTCCGATCCAGGTCTTTTCCACCGCCAACGACGAAGCCCGGGATGCCGGACGTGCGCCGCCCTACCGGCTGCACCTGGTCGCCGACGGCGGCGGGCAGGTGGCGTCGTCGTCCGGCATCGCGGTCCTCGCCGAGCCGCTGCCGTCCGCGCTGCCGGCCGGCGGCACCCTCGTCGTCTCCGGCGGAAAGCTCGCCGACCTGCCGGCCGAGGGCAGCGCCCTGCTTGACTGGGTCAGGCGGGCCGACCGCGCGACGGCGCGTACCTGCGGCGTCTGCACCGGCGCCTTCGTGCTGGCCCGCGCGGGCCTGCTGGCAGGCCGGCGCGCCGCCACCCATTGGCAGGAAATGCCCGACCTGCGGATCCAGCATCCGGATGTGCAGGTCCAGGACGACGCCTTCACCGTCAGGGACGGCAAGTTCCACACCTCGGCCGGCATCAGCGCCGGCATGGACCTGGCGCTCGACCTGATCGAGGAAGACCTGGGCCGTGCCGCCGCGCTGGCGGTGGCGCGGCGGGTGGTGATGTTCCTGAAACGCCCGGGAGGCCAGCGCCAGTTCAGCTCCGGCATGCCGCCACCTGGCCAGGAGCAGGGCACCTGCGCCGTGCTGACCGCCTGGCTGCGTCCGCGCCTGCAGCATGACATCGAAGTCGGGGCCATGGCCGAGGCCTGCGCGCTGTCGGTCCGGACCCTGCACCGCCGGCTGCGCCAGGAAGCCGGCATCACGCCGGCCCAGCTGCTCGCGCGCCTGCGCCTGGACGCCGCCTGCCAGCTGCTGGAGCGGCCAGGCATGACGATCAAGCGGGCGGCGCGCGACAGCGGTTATGGCACGGAATACAACCTGCGCCGGGCCTTTTCCACGCAACTCGGGGTGCTGCCCAGCGAGTACCAATCGCGTTTTGCCTAGCCGAGCCTATCGCGCGCGGCTCATCTGGATAGCTCGTTATAATCGTCCGCTTACAAAAAGTTGGCGGCGATACAATAAACACGGCAACAGGTCTCCCACGCCTGCGACCGGACGCCGCGCGGAATCGAACCGGGGCTATCCTGATGAGTAACGAAAGCAGACACTCCCTTCTGCCGGAGGGCAGCGAGGCGCTGCCTGGCAAGGCGATCGAGCGTCCTCGGCCCATTTTCCCCTCTGTGAAACCCGACAATTGGCCGGAAGGCATGCAAGCCATCGCCGACCTGATCGTCGCATCGCAGTTTCCGATGGCGATCGCCTGGGGACCGGAGCTGAGGCTGTTCTATAACGACGCCTACGCCGGCGTGCTGGGCGACAGTCATCCCGGCGCCATGGGCCAGCCTTTGCCGCTGGTGCGTCCGGAGCTCTGGCCGCGCCTGCAGCCCTACGTCATGGAAGCCCTGTCGGGCCAACCGGCGCAGTTCGAGAATCTGCTGCTGGAGTTCCACCGCAACGGCAAGCTGGAGCGGCGCTACTTTTCGTCCTCGATCACGCCGGTACGCCACTGCGGCGAGATCATCGGCGTGTATTTCGTGCTGTCCGACTGCACCTCGCGCGTGCTTGCCGAGCAGCGCCATGCCTTCCACCTGAAGCTGAGCGACACGCTGCGCGGCCTGGTCGAGGCGGTGCACGTGATGCAGGCCGCCAGCCGGCTGACCGGCGAATACCTCGGCGTGGCGCGGGTCGGCTATGGCGAGATCGACACTTCCGGCCGCCTGGTCAGCGTGGACCGCGACTGGACCGACGGCAGCATCCCCAGCCTGGCGGGCGAGTCGCGCGAGCTCGACAGCTTCGGTCCGGCCATCATCGACCAGCTGCGCCGCGGGCGCACCCTGCGCCTGGACGACATCGCGCTCGACCCGCATGCGGCGCCGTACGCGGCCGGCTATGCCAGCATCGGCGCGCGCTCGATGGTGATCGTGCCGCTGATCGAAGAGGGGCGCCTGGCCGCCATCTTCTACCTGCACGAGCAGCGCCCGCGCCACTGGAGCGACCAGGAAACCGCGCTGGCCGAGGACGTGGCGCGCCATACGCGCGAGGTGGTGCGGCGCGCCCGCGTCGAGGAATCGCTGCGCGACGAGAAGCGCGTGCTCGAGATGGTCAACCGCACCGGCCAGGCGCTGGCCTCGACCCTCGACCTGGGCACGCTGCTGCAGGCGATCACCGACGCCGGCACCGAGCTGGCCGGGGCGCGCTTCGGCGCCTTCTTCTACAGCAGCGAGGACGAGCACGGGGAAAAGCTGCAGCTGTACACCCTGTCCGGCGCCCTGCGCGAGGACATGGAGCGCCTCGGCAAGCCGCGCACCACCGAGATCTTCCGTCCCACCTTCAAGGGCGAGGGCGCGATTCGCAGCGACGACATCACCTGCGATCCGCGCTACGCGCAGCTGGGCCCGGGCAGCGGCATGCCGCCCGGCCACCTGGCGGTACGCAGTTACCTGGCGGTGCCGGTGGTCTCGCGCGCCGGCCAGGTGCTGGGCGGCCTGTTCTTCGGCCACCCGGAACCGGGCATGTTCACCGAGCGCACCGAACGCATCGTCGCCGGCGTGGCGGGCCAGGCCGCCATCGCGATGGACAACGCGCGCCTGTACGAGGTGGCGCAGAAGTCGGCGCAGGAGCGCGATGCGCTGCTGCAGAGCGAGCGCGCGGCGCGCGTGCAGGCCGAGCGCCTGAGCCATACCAAGGACGAGTTCCTGGCGATGCTGGCGCACGAGCTGCGCAATCCGCTGGCGCCGATCAGCAGTTCGGCCAGCCTGCTGTCGATGCAGTTCAAGGACGAGCCGCGCATCCGCCAGACCAGCACCATCATCAGCCGCCAGGTGCGCCACATGAGCCGCCTGATCGACGACCTGCTGGACGTTTCGCGCGTCACCCGCGGCCTGGTCAAGCTCAAGCTGGGCGTGGTCGACTTCCGCGACATCGTCTCGGGCGCGCTCGACCAGGCCCGCCCGCTGCTCGACGAGAAGAGCCACCAAGTGGAGCTGGCCCTGCCGCCGGCGCCCGTGTACGTGCGCGGCGACCAGACCCGCCTGGTGCAGAGCGTCACCAACATCCTCAACAACGCGGCCAAGTACACCCAGAAGGGCGGACGCATCGCGCTGGCGCTCGAGAGCAGGGAAGGGCGCATGTGCCTGAGCGTCAGCGACAACGGTTCCGGCATGCCGCCCGAACTGCTGCCCAATGTGTTCGACCTGTTCACGCAGGGCGCGCGCACGCTGGCGCGCTCGCAGGGCGGCCTCGGGCTGGGCCTGACCCTGGTCAAGCGCCTGGTCGAACTGCACGGGGGCGAGGTCGGCGCGCACAGCGACGGCGTCGGCCTGGGCAGCCGCTTCACGCTCGCGCTGCCCTGTACGGAGGCGGCGCTCGACGCCGTCGCCGCCCCGGGGCCGCTGCAGGAAGAAGGGGCGCGGCTGGAGCGGCCGCTGCGCCTGGTCCTGGTGGACGACAACGCCGATGCGGCCGACAGCCTGTCGCAACTCCTGAGCGTGCAGGGCTACCATACGGCGGTCGAATACGACGCGCGCTCGGCCCTGCGCCGCGCGCGCGCCGAGCGTCCGGATGTGATGCTGGTCGACATCGGCCTGCCCGACATCGACGGCTACCACCTGGCGCAGCAACTGCGCGCGATGCCGGAAACGCGCGACACCGTGCTGGTGGCGATCACCGGCTACGGCCAGGCGCGCGACCGCGAGCGCGCCATCGAGGCCGGCTTCGCGAACCACCTGGTCAAGCCGGTGGACATGACGGCGCTGGTGCGCATCCTCGAATCGGTCAACGCCAGCGCGGCGCGCGCCGCGGCGCCGGCGGCCGCGGCCTGACGCGCTCCTGCAGCCGCAACTGCGAGGCCTTATCATGGGCATCCATCCCTGAAAGGACCAGCATGTCCAGTTATGTCATCAATGCCCCCGTGCAGCCCTCGCTGGCCGTGGCGGACAGCGCGCAACGCTTCCCGATCCGCCGCGTGTTCTGCGTCGGCCGCAACTACGGCGCCCATGCGCGCGAGATGGGGAGCGACCCGAACCGCGAGCCACCCTTCTTCTTCACCAAGCCGGCCGACGCCGTGGTGCCCGCCAGCGGCGCCGTGCCGTACCCGCCCGCCACCCGGGACCTGCACCACGAGGTCGAGCTGGTGGTGGCGCTGGGCGCGGGCGGCGCCGACGTCGACCCGGTTGACGCCATGTCGCTCGTGTGGGGATACGGCGTGGGCCTGGACCTGACGCGGCGCGACCTGCAGGCCCTCGCCAAGGACGCGGGCCGCCCCTGGGACATGGCGAAGGGCTTCGACGCCTCGGCGCCGTGCAGCCCCCTCGTTCCCGCGGCCCGGATCGGCCATCCGCGCGATGCGCGCATCTGGCTGGAAGTCAACGGCGCGTTGCGCCAGGAAGGGAAGCTGGACGAGATGATCTGGCCGATCGCGGACGTGATCGGCCACCTGTCGCGCCTGGTCACGCTGGCGCCCGGGGACCTGATCTATACCGGTACGCCGGCGGGCGTCGCGGCATTGAAGCCGGGCGACCGGGTGCGCGGCGGGGTGGACGGGGTCACGGAGTTCGAATTATCTATCGCGTAGGGTGGGCGGATTCTCCGCCCACGCGGTGATAGTCAGAGGCAAGATCATCGTGCACGAAAGCGGAGTCGATGGCGCTCACCGCGTGGGCAAGAAACTTGCCCACCCTACGAACCGCCGGCAGCGATCAGCGCTTCCATCTGCGCCAGCAGTCCTTCTCTCGCCGCATCGATCTGCGCGCCATTGGTCTTGTTCGACAGCGCCGCCCGCTCCTTGCGGCCCAGGAAGTAGGCGACCCGCTCGGCATTCGCCCCCGACGGATGCGGCAGCCCGTGCAGCACGCGTCCGGCGGGGATCACGCCTTCGCCGACCAGCCAGTCCAGCGTCTCGCCGACACTGGCGCCCATCGGGATGTACAGCGCGTCCGGCAACTGGCGCGCCTCCTGCGCGAACCAGCGCAGTACCTGTTCGCGCAGGAAGGCCTGGCGCAGCGGCGAGGGCGAGCCGCTGTAGTTCTTGCCGTCCACAAAAATCGGGTGGCGCAGGATCGCGCTTACCTGCACCAGTCCGGCATCTTCGCCGAACAGGGTGGCGCAGCTGGCGATGCCTAGCCAGCGCTGCACGCCGATCGCATCGAGCAGGGCCACGAAGTTGGGGCGGATCGCGCCGCTGAAGGCGCCTGCCAGCCGCGCCGCGCGCAGCACCGCGGCATCGTCGCTGCCTGCCGCTAGCTGGCGCTGCGCCTCGCGCATCGCGTTCTTCCACTGCGCAAAGCCGGGCGTGATGCCGGCGACCACGATGCGCGCCTGCGGGTGGATCGATTCGAAGGGAATGTAGTGGGCGCTGTAGCGGCCTTCGCGGCCCAGCAGGAAGGCGTCGGGGATCCGCGCGGGCGCGGTCACCTGCGCCAGGTCGAGCGTGCGGATGGTGTCGCGGAAGCGGGGAAAGAGCGGCTCTGGCATGGTGATGGGCGGTCGCTGAAAGCGCCATGGTAGCGCACGCCGGCGCGGCCGCGCGAACGCATGCGTTGCGCCGAAAACTGGTACGCTATCCCCATCAATAGACGGCCGCAGGAAACATAAAAACGCGCGGCCCGGGACGGGGAGGATGCCATGGCCGACGTGGCGCTGATCACGGTGCACGGGATGGGGGAAACCCCGCCCACCTATGCCGACGCTCTGATGGACCGGCTGCGCGGGCAGTTGGGCAGCCTGGCCGGGCAGGTGGTGATGCGCTCCGTGTACTACCAGAAGATCCTGCAGGACAACCAGAACGCCATCTGGGAGCTGACCCGGGAAGGCGCCACGGTGCGCTACCCGGACCTGCGCAAGTTCGTGCTGTTCGGCTTCGGCGACGCGGCCGGGCTCGAGAACCGCAAGGAGATTCCCGGTTCGGTCTACGAACTGGCGCAGGGCGAGATCGCACGCACGCTGCTGTCGGCGCACGCGCTGCGCCCCGGCATGCCGGTGGTGTTCGTGGCGCAGTCGCTCGGCTGCCAGGTCCTGTCGAGCTATATCTACGACGCCCAGAAGGCGGCCAGGGGCCAGCCCGTCGGCGCCGGCATCTGGCGCAACATCGATGCCTGGGCGGCCGCCAGCATCGGGCGCGCGCTCACCGCGAGCGAGAAGACCTTCCTGGGGGCGGGCACCTGCGCGGCCCTGGTCACCACCGGCTGCAACATCCCGGTCTTCATCGCCGCGCACAAGATCATGCACATCATCCCGATCGAGCGCCCGACCTCGCTGTTCAAGTGGATCAACTTCTACGATCCGGACGACGTGCTGGGCTGGCCGCTGCAGCCGCTGCCGGGCGGCTACCGCGAACTGGTGGAAGACCGTGTCGTCAACGCCAGCGGCGGCGTCGCCAGCCTGCTGCTGCGCAGCTGGAACCCGCTCGCGCACAACAGCTACTGGGACGACGCCACGGTGGTGACGGCCATCGCCGCCATGCTGCGCCGCCTGGCAGCCTGAGTGCGGCTCAGGGGAGGGAGCGGCCCTCCTTGCGGGCCGCATCCTCCTGCCGCATGCGGGCGCGCACCCCGCCGTCGATGCCGGTCGCGGCCGGATTTGGCCGGTGCACGGCGCCGCTGGTCGGCGGCGCCGGCGGCGACTTCTCGAACTGTTCGGCATGCGCGATGTTGGCCGAGATGCGCTCGGTCAGGTCGGGTGCGATCTTGTGCGACCACACGGCGCCGCGCGCCTTCCAACCGGCCGGCACTTCCTCGCTGGGATAAAGCGAAGCCCGCACGATGACGTCCACCACCTTGGCCGGATCGTCCATCGCCAGCATGCGCGGGCGGTGCCCGGAATAGTTGGCGGCGTTCGCGAAGAAAGGCGTATCGGCGGCCCAGGGCATCACCGTCGTGACCCGGATGCGCTCGCCTACGCCCGCCAGCCGCAATTCCTCGTTCAGGGCCCGCCCCAGGCCGAGCACGGCGGCCTTGGTCGCGGCATACGAAGCGTGGTAGGCCAGCGGCACCTCGCTTTCCACCGAGCCCATGTTGACCAGGGTGCCGGCGCCTTGCGCCTTGAACTGGCGCAGCGCGATGTGGCTGCCGTGGATCACGCCCTTGACGTTGACGTCGACGATGCGCGCATGGTCTTCCAGGGGAATGGCCTCGAAAGGGCCGATGGCGCCGACCGCGGCGTTGTTGATCCAGACGTCGATCCGCCCGAAGCGCGCTACCGTTTGCTCCGCCAGGCGCTGCATGTCCTCGACGCGCGCCACGTCGGTGGGCACCACCAGGGCGGAGCCGCCAGCGGCGTTGACGCGCGCCGCCACCTCGTTCAGCAGTTCGGTGCGGCGCGCTGCCAGCACCACGTTGGCGCGCAGGGCGCCCAGGCGTTCGGCCACGCCGCGCCCGAAGCCGCTGGAAGCGCCGGTGACCACGTAGGTCCTGCCGGCCACCGCGGCGCCTTCCGCAGGGGAGAGCGCCGTGGCACAGCCGCCCAGCAGCGCGGCGAGAAGCAGGAGCAGGCCGGCAAGGCAGGCGCGCAGCGCCACGCCGCGCGTGATGGTTCCCAACAAGTTCATGTCGCCTCCGGATTCGGTTCCGGAACATCCTACGATGGGGGCTCGCCTGCCGGGTGTACGTTTCGGATGGGAACCGGAAAGCGGACTCAGGAATCGGACGCGGCCTGCGGCGTCAGCGTGAACAGGGTGCGGATGTCGCCCGCCACCGTGCCGCGCGCATTGCGGATGGGCGGCTGGCGGAACCCTTCCAGCTGGGCGCACCGTTCGTCGTCGAGCAGGCCGAGCTGGTCGAGCACGCCGTACACCGCCGGGTGCAGGGCGCGGCTGTTGCCGTCCGCGATCTTGATCGCGATGCCCAGGCCGGCCGAGCGGATGCCGATCGCCTGCACCGCATCGGCGCCGATCTTCGCCACCCAGTCGCCGCCGCCCGCCGTCATCCAGGCCAGGTCGGTGCGCGCCGTGCCCGAGACCATGTCCGGCCGCGCCGTCATCGCGTCGAACAGCATGCCCATGGCGCCGCCCAGCTGCGGATCGGCAGGGCCTTGCGCGAGACGTGCATACAGGTGCGCCAGGCGCGACAGCGGCATCGCGTAGTTCGGCGCCGAGCAGCCGTCCAGTCCGACCGGCATCCAGTCGGCCGGCATTCCCACCACCTCGGCCAGCGTGTCCCGGATCGCCTGCTGCAGCGGATGGCTGCGCTCGACATAGCCGCGGGTGGGGGCGCCGTGCAGGCGGCACCAGGCCAGGAAGCCGCTGTGCTTGCCCGAGCAGTTGTGGTGCAGCGGCGTCCAGCTGCGCTCCTGGGGCACGGGCTGGCCGGTGAACTCGTAGAACAGCGGCGTGGCGCAGCCGCATTCCAGGTGGCCGGGGGCGAGGCCGATCTTGTCGAGGATGGATTCCACGCCGCGCAGGTGCATGTCCTCGCCCGAGTGGCTGGCGCACAGCAGGGCCAGTTCGTCGCGCGTCAATCCAAAGCGCGCGGGACCGTCCGACAGGATGAAGGGCAGGGCCTGGAAGGGCTTGAGCGCCGAGCGCGTGAAGGTGGGGTAGTGCGGATCGCCGCTCGCGTAGAGCAGGCGTCCCTGCACGTCGACGACCGCGATCGAACCGGCGTGGACGTTCTCGACGATATAGCCGGAATCGGGATAGCCGCGCGTGGTGGCGACGAGGGCGGTAGCTTGCATGCTTGTCTCGGTGAATGGGATTGAAAAGCGGCCGGAACCCTACTTTAAGGCATTGCGCGACATGCCGACGCACGCTCCGGCATATGCATGGAGATGCCGCGCTTCGCCCGTCAATCCAGGCGTTCCGGGACATCTGCACGGCGTGCAGACGTCGAAAAGCGGGGGCGATATGCATGCCCCGTCTGGTATCGGTTTTCCGCATTTCGTCACGCGTTTTCGGCGTTCCAGCGCTTCCGGCTTGAGCCTGCGCGGCGCGTCGCTACACTTCCCTCATCGCCAGACAAACCGAGACAGACGCTGGCGAAACTGAACGACGTGGACCGCGCGGCGCGAACCGAAATAGCCCTTGCCGCACAGGTCCGAACCCATTCATTTTTCGACCTGAAAGGAAGTACATCATGCGCACCAAACTGCTGCTGGCCGCCGCCGCCACCTTCTTCACCCTGACCGCCAGCGCGGCACCGCAAGGCACCGCCTCCGAGCGCGTCGACGTGGTCGGCGCCCAGCCGAAGCAGGCGCAGATGTCGGCCTTCGTGTTCGACGGAGTGCAGGGCGACTACCAGCTCGACGATGGCCGCACCCTGACCGTGACCGGCACGCGGGACGGCCAGGCGCGCAAGCTGTACGCCGACTTCGGCGACGGCGCCACCGAGCTCGTCCACGTCGGCAAGAACCGCTTCGTTGCGGTGGGCAAGGACCTGCGCCTGTCCTTCGACCGTCCGAACGAGCGCCGCGTGGTCGACACCGTCCGCGTCAGCAACCTGGCGGGCCGCTACGTCGCGCTAGCCCAGCGCTGAGCCGAAACGCCCGGCCTGGTAATCGCTGATGGCCTGCGCGATCTCCTCGCGCGTGGTCATCACGAAGGGGCCGTGCGCGACCACCGGCTCGCCGATCGGCTCCGCATGGCCGAACACCACCAGGGCGTCCTGGCTGGCGCGGAGCTCGACCGTGTCGCCGGTCTCGTCCAGCTCCACCAGGTGCATCGGGCTGATCATGTCGGCGTGCTGGCCCACCTGGACCACCCCGCGCGCGACGTAGAGGAACACGTTGCGCCCTTCCAGTGCGCCGAAGCGGATGCCGCCCCCTGCACGCATCTCCAGCGTGCTCATGAACACGCCCGTGAGCGAGCGGATCGGGCCGGTCCTGCCTTCCCATTCCCCGGCAATCAGATTCAGCGTCACCTTGCCCCCGTCGACCGGGAGGGCAGGGATGTCGGCGCGCTGCAATCCCGTATAGGCCGGTTCGCTCATCTTCAGGCGCGAGGGCAGGTTGACCCATAGTTGCAGGATCTCGATCGGGCCGCCCCGTTCGAGGAATTCGCGCGGCGACACCTCGGCATGCACGATGCCGCGCCCGGCCGTCATCCACTGCACGCCGCCGGCGTGGATCACGCTTTCGTGGCCGGCATTGTCGCGGTGGGCCAGCATGCCTTCGAGGATGAAGGTGACGGTCTCGAAGCCGCGGTGCGGGTGCGGGCCGAAGGGCAGGCCGCGGTTGTGCGGCGGGTAGGTCTGCGGGCCGTGGTGGTTGAGGAACAGGAAGGGATCGATCTGCTCCACGAGGCGGCCGGGCAGCGGACGTTGCGTGATGAGGTCGCCGATATCGTCGCGTGCCGCGGGATGGAGACGGTGGACACTGCGGGCAGTCATGGTGGGTCGCTCCTGTGATGCGTCGGCCCTGAGGATACCCCAAGCCATCACGCCGGCGCACACGCCTGTGCTAGACTTCTTGCACATTTGCAATCAACGATTGTGCACTGGAGACGGCCACCCATGATTCGAAAAACACTGCTGGCCAGCCTGCTGCTGGCTTCCTTCGCGCTGCCCGTGGCAGCGGCCCCGGCGGCCAACAAGGCCCCGAGCGAGGTCGCCGTCAAGACCGCCAAGTACGCGGCGAGCACCTATCGCAAGGACGTAATCGACACGCTGGCCAAGCTGGTGAGCTACAACACGGTGGCCGACAAGAACGTCCCGTCCGACAAGAACCCGGTTCACATCGCCTTCAAGGAAGCGCTGAAGGCCGAAGCCCAGCGCCTGGGCCTGGACTACGCCGACCATGGCTGGACCGTGATCGTCGGCCTGGGACAAGCGAGCGAACGCGTCGGCGTGATCACGCATGGCGACGTGCAGCCCGTGGACCCGAGCAAGTGGAAGAAGTCGCCCTTCGTGCTGGACCGTACCAGCGAGCCGGGCAAGCTGCTGGCGCGCGGCGCCGAGGATGACAAGGGCCCGATCGCCACCGCGCTGTACGCGATGAAGGCGATCAAGGACAAGGGCCTGCCGCTGTCCAAGCGCATCGAACTCTATGTGTACATGGGCGAGGAGTCCGACTGGCAGCCGCTGGTGGAATTCCTCAAGACCCACCAGCCGCCGCAGGTCAACATCACGCTCGACGCCGAATACCCGGCGGTAACGGCGGAAAAAGGCTCGGGCCTGGTCGCGGTGACGATCCCGAAGGCGGGCGCGGCCGCGCCGCCGCAGGGCGAAGCCTACGTGGCGCAATTTGGCGGCGGCTTTTTCATTACCCAGATCCCCGAGGATGCCAGCGCCGTGATCGCCAACGCGACGCCGGAGATCGAGCAGGCCATCCGTGCGCGCGGCGCCAGGCAGGAGGGCATGCAGTACGCCTTCAGCTGGGAAGGCAGCAGCTTGAGCGTCAAGGCCAAGGGCGTGTCGGCCCACTCGTCCAAGCCGGAAAACGGCGTCAACGCGGTCAGCATGCTGGCCGATGCGCTGGCCGTGCGCCCCTGGGCCGACACGGTCGCCGGCGCCGCGGTGAACTACCTGAACGAGATGGTCGGCACCGGCATCTATGGCGAGAAGTTCGGTGCGATCGCCTACCGCGACAGCTTCATGGGGCCGATGAGCTTCGCGCCGACCGTGATCAAGCAGAACGACGACGGCATCGAAGTGCAGATCAACCTGCGCCGCCCGCAGGGCAAGAGCAGCGAGCAGCTGACGGGCGAGGTCCATGCCGCGCTGGCGCAGTGGCAGGGGCGCCGGCTGCCGCTGGCCAACGTCAGGGTCCGCATCGGCGAGCCGTGGGTGCAGAAGAACGCGCCGCACCTGCCGACCCTGATGAGCGTGTTCTCGTACTTCACCGGCATGAAGGACCCGCAGCCGGTGGCGATCGGCGGCGGCACCAATTCGCGCCTGTTCCCGGGCGCGGTGAGCTTCGGCCCGGCGATGCCGGGCAAGGTCTACACCGGCCACTCCGAGCACGAATTCATCACCGAGAAGCAGCTGCTGCTCAACCTGCAGATGTACACGGCGGTGCTGGTCGAGCTGGCAAAGTAGGGCCGCGGCGACGCGCTCCAGTCCCCGGCTTGTCCGGGGATTTTTTTTGCCCGTTTCCAAGCGGTCCCGGCGTGCCGCGGGCCATCATGTTCACGTCGAGCTGCTAGGAGCGAGGCTCGCCCAAATGTGTAAATAATTCCAATCATTTTGTAGGAGTGTACTTACAAAGCGGCTTGCTGCTGCAGAGGCAAACTTGCCTTTCCCTCGAAGCGACAGGGCGGGCCGCAAGGGCGGCTTTTTCCTCTGCCGCCGCTCCCATTGATAGCCGGAAAATGCTGCCGTGCTAGAGGGAAAATGTGGCGAAAGCAGCATGTTAGGATCACCGTTGCAGACCGCGAGGACACCGGAGAACCCGGTGCCGGCTCGCGCTCCTTGCTTTACGAATGCCCGACATTTTTTGGATGCCATGCACAGCAAAGATCTCGAGAAGCCGGACGGACGCAAGCTCACCCTGTACAGCAACCATCCGATCCCGGAAGGGATTCATGCGCCCAGCCCCTTCGCGGACCCGCAGCATCCGAATCCCCACCTGCGCTGGCACCCGCTGCGCGGCGAATGGGTCACCTATGCGGCCTTCCGCCAGAACCGTACCTACCAGCCGCCGCCGCAGTACAATCCGCTGGCGCCGATGAGCGACCCGCAGCACCCGACCGAGATGCCGGCCGGCGACTACGAGATCGCGGTGTTCGACAACCGGTTTCCCTCGCTGGCGCTGGACTCGCACGAGCCTCCCGGCGTGACGGTGCCGACCGCGCCGGCCAACGGCCATTGCGAAGTGGTGGTATTCACGCAGGAGCCGCAGTCCTCGCTCGCCGCGCTGCCGCTGTCGCGCATCGAGCTGCTGCTGTCGGTCTGGGCCGACCGCACCACGCGCCTCAGGCGCTACCAGCAGATCCACTACGTGCTGCCTTTCGAAAACCGCGGCGCCGAAGTCGGCGTGACCCTGCACCATCCGCACGGCCAGATCTATGCCTATCCCTTCGTGCCCGCCGTGCCGGCGCGCATGCTGGCGCAGGAGCGCGAGTACTTCCTGCAGCACGGCGCCAGCCTGCTGTGCGACATGGCGCGCGACGAAGCGGCGGATGGCAAGCGCGTGCTGTACCACGACGACTTCGCGATCGCCTTCGTGCCGGCCTGCGCGCGCTATCCCTACGAAGTGTGGGTGATGCCGACCGCGCCCTGCCAGGACTTCGCCGCGCTCACGCCGCCGCAGCGCGAAAGCCTGGCGCGCGCGCTCAAGACCGTGCTGCTGAAGTTCGACACGTTGTGGCACCGCCCCTTCCCCTACCTGATGGCGTGGTACCAGGCGCCCACCGACGGGGCCGCGCATCCGGAGACCCAGCTGCATGCCCAGTTCTACCCGCCGTACCGCACGAAAGACCGCCTGAAGTACCTGGCCGGCACCGAACTGGCGGCCGGCATGTTCGCGATGGACGTGCTGCCCGAGACCACCGCCTACGAACTGCAGCAGGTCGAGGTGAGCCTGGAAGAGGGCGGCGAGACGTTCCACGCCGCGGAGGCGCACGCATGACCGCGGTCCCGCAGCGCGCCGCCGAGGTCGCGGACAAAGTGGCGCTGCTGCGCGCCCACCTGGCCGGCGCGGGCGCCGGGGCAATTCGCCTGCGCGGCGTCGACTGGTTCGCCTGGGTGACGGCGGGCGGCTCGAGCGCCGTGCTGCAGACCACCGACGACGGCGTGGCCGAGGTGCTGGTCACGCTCGAGGAAGCCTGCATCCTGACCGATGCCATCGAGGCCGAACGCCTGCGCGCCGAGGAACTGCCCGACGGCTTCACCTTCCACATCGAGCCCTGGACCGAGCCCGAGTTGCGCGAACGCTACGTGCAGAATGCCGCGGCCGGCCGGTCGATCCTGTCCGACCGTCCCGTGGGCGGCGAGCAGCCGCTGCCGCAGGCGCTGCGCCAGCGCCGCATGGTGCTCGGCCTCGAGGAGCGCGAGCGCTACCGCCTGCTCGGCCGCGAGGCCGCCGAGGCGATCAGCGAAACCCTGCGCCGCGCGCGGCCCGACTGGACCGAATACCAGCTGGCGGGCGCCGGCGCCGATGCCCTGTGGCGGCGCGGCATCCACCCGGCACTGGTGCTGGCCGCCGGCGCGCGGCGCCTGCCGGCCTGGCGCCATCCGACGCCGAGCGGCGAGCCGCTGGGCGCGCGCGCCATGCTGGTGTTCTGCGCGCGGCGCCACGGCCTGTACGCCAACCTGACCCGTTTCGTGAGCTTCGGACCGGCGCCGCTGGACGAGCAGCGCGCCCTGATGGAGGTCGAGGCCACGGGGCTGGCGGCCATCCAGCCCGGCAAGTCGCTCTCGGTCGTGTACCACGCGCTCGACGCCGCCTACAAGCACGCCGACCGCGAAGCGGCGATCCGCGAGCACCACCAGGGCGGCATCACCGGCTACCGGGCGCGCGAGATCCTCGCCGGCCCGAGCACCGCCACCCCGCTGGAAGAAGGCATGGCCTTCGCATTCAATCCGAGCTTCGCGGGCGCGAAGATCGAAGACACTTTCCTGCTCGGGCCCGACGGGCTCGAGAATCTCACGTTCGACCCCGGCTGGCCGGCGGCGGACGTACATGGCCGCAAGCGGCCCCTTTGGCTGGAGGCGCAAGCATCATCATGACGAACACCGACACCTTCTTCGGCGGCGCGCCGGAGGTGAATGCCTCGGCGCCCGGGCGCGTCAACCTGCTCGGCGAGCATACCGACTACAACGACGGCTTCATGCTGCCGGTGGCGACCCCGCAGCGCACGCTGGTGGCGATGAGCCGCAGCGGCGACGACCACTTCCATTTCTATTCGCCGACTTTCGACACCACGGTCACCTTCGCGCAGGACGGCAGCGCGCCGCAGGGCTACGGCAGCTACATCGAGGGCTGCATCCGGCTGGTGCAGGCCGAAGGCGTCGAGGTGCCGCCGCTGCGCGTCTACATCACCACCGACCTGCCGGTCGGCTCGGGCCTGTCCTCGTCGGCCGCGCTCGAGGTGGCGACCCTGCGCGCCTTGCGGGCGCTGCTCGGCTTCGAGCTCGACGACGTCAAGCTGGCCCGCATCGCCCAGCGCGCCGAGATCGAATTCGCGCACGTGAACTGCGGGATCATGGACCAGATGGCGTCCAGCCTGGCCGACGAGACCAGCATGCTGTTCATCGACGCGCGCACGCTGGAGCACCGCCTGGTCAAGATGCCGCCCGACACCGAGCTGATCGTGGTCGACTCGGGCGTGGCGCGCAAGCTCGCCGCCAGCAAGTACAACGAGCGGCGCGCCGAGTGCGAAGAGGCCTCGCGCAAGCTGGGCGTGCAGGCGCTGCGCGACGTGAGCGATCCGTCGTCCGTCGAAAGCCTGCCCTCGCCGATGCGCGAGCGTGCCCGCCACGTGGTGCAGGAAAACCTGCGCGTGCTGGAGGCGGCCGGCGGGGTGAGCGCCGAGCGCTTCGGCGAGCTGATGAACGCGTCGCATTTCAGCTTGCGCGACGACTACGAAGTATCGATTCCCGAGCTGGACGAGTTGTGCGAGCACCTGCGTGCCGCGCCCGGCGTGCTCGGGGCACGCCTGACAGGCGCCGGCTTCGGCGGCGCCTGCGTGGCGCTGTGCCGGGCAGGACAGGCACGGCAAGCGGCCGCCGCCGCGCTGGCGGCCTATAACAAGAACGGACGACAGGGCCGGATCCTGATTCCGGTTCCGACTGAACAGAAAGGACAACAATGAATCAGTTTGAATATCCCCGTCCCCAATTGGTGCGCGACAACTGGATCAACCTCAACGGGAAATGGCGCTTCACCTTCGACGACGAGGTGCGCTATGCCAAGCCGGAAGACGTCGCCGAGTGGACCCATGAAATCAACGTGCCCTTCGCGGTCGAGACCGAGCTGAGCGGTATTCAGGACACCGGGTTCCATCACGCGGTCTGGTACCAGCGCGAATTCGAACTGTCCCCCAACGACAAGCGCACCATCCTGCATTTCGGCGCGGTCGACTACGCCGCACGGGTGTGGGTCAACGGCCGCCTGGTGGCCGAGCACGAGGGCGGCCACACCCCCTTCCAGGCCGACATCACCGACGTCATGAATGCGGACGGCAAGCAGGTGGTGACCGTGTTCGTCGAAGACGATCCGGCCGACCTGGCCAAGCCGCGCGGCAAGCAGGACTGGCTGCTGGAACCGCACTCGATCTGGTATCCGCGCACCACCGGCATCTGGCAGACGGTCTGGGTCGAGCAGGTCGAGGATACCTACATCGCTTCGCTGCGCTGGACCCCGATTTTCGAAACCTACGAGATCGGCTGCGAGGTCTTCGCCACCGGCCACACCCACCAGGAGCTGTTCGTCGAGGTCAAGATCTGGCATGGCGAGCAACTGCTGGCGGACGACTACTACAAGCTGCTGCAGGGCGAGGCGAACCGCAAGATCGCGCTGTCCGACCCCGGCATCGACGATTCGCGCAACGAGATCCTGTGGAGCCCGGAGCGGCCCACCCTGCTCGACGCCGAGGTGACACTGCGCTGCGGCGACCGCGTGCTCGACCGCATCCGCTCCTACACGGCGCTGCGCTCGGTCTCGATCAACCGCGACCGCTTCATGCTCAACGGCCGTCCCTACCAGCTGCGCCTGGTGCTCGACCAGGGCTACTGGCCCGAGTCCTTCATGACGGCGCCGTCGGACCAGCACCTCAAGCGCGACGTCGAACTGGTCAAGCTGATGGGCTTCAACGGCGTGCGCAAGCACCAGAAGATCGAGGATCCGCGCTTCCTGTACTGGGCCGACAAGCTGGGCCTGCTGGTATGGGAAGAGATGCCCTCGGCCTACCGCTTCAGCTCGCGCGCGATCACGCGCATGGTGCGCGAATGGACCGAGGCGATCCAGCGCGACTACAGCCACCCCTGCATCATCGTGTGGGTGGCCTTCAACGAATCCTGGGGCGTGCCGAACCTGACCTTGACGCAGGCGCACCGCAACGCGGTCGAGGCGCTGTACCACCTGACGCGCACGCTCGACTCGACCCGGCCGGTGATCGGCAACGACGGCTGGGAAGCCTCGGCCACCGACATCCTCGGCATCCACGACTACGACTGCGATCCCGAGAAGCTGCAGGCGCGCTACGCGGTCACCGATCCGGTGCGCACCCTGTTCGACCAGCGGCGTCCGGGCGGCCGCATCCTGACCCTGGACGGCTTCCCGCACCGCGGCCAGCCGATCGTGCTGACCGAGTTCGGCGGCATCGCCTACGATCCGACGCAGGATCCGGACGCGGACAAGACGACCTGGGGTTATTCGCGGGCGCACACGGCCGAGAGCTATCTGTCGCTGTACCGCGAGCTCCTGAGGGTGGTCAACGAAACCTTCATGTTCAGCGGCTTCTGCTACACGCAGTTCACCGACACCTTCCAGGAAGCGAACGGCCTGCTCAATGCGGACCGCACGCCGAAACTGCCACTGGAGGTGATCAGCGCCGCCACCCGCAACGTGGCGCTGCAGCGCAAGGAGGTCGAGGCGGAAGGCGATGGGATTCCCGGCGGGACCGGCATGCCGTGATCGGTGAGCATGCGGGTGAGCAGGCAATGAAAGCGCGCACCGTCACGGGTGCGCGCTTTTTTTATGTAGCAATAATGGGCGGTGGGACGCTGCAGCAGGTGTGGCGCAATGCCGCAGCGATGGGAGCGGCCTTGCTAGCGCTGGATGACGCCGCTGGTGACGTTTACGCGGTCGCCGCTGCGGAAGTCGGGCGTGCTGGCATGGTTGATGACCTGGGTGCTGCCGTCGTCCATGCGCACCGTGACACGGTAGCTGTTCGCGCCGGTGGCGCCGGCCGCGCCGCTCGAACCGGTGCTGCCGGCCGTGCCCGAGCTGCCCGAGCTCGTGCTTTCGCTCGGTACGACCTCGATGGCGAGGACCGTGCTGTTGGGGCTGGCGCTGGCGGCCGTCGAGGTGCCGGACGAACCCATGCTGCCCGAGGTGCCGCTGCTGCCGGACTCCCAGCCCGAGGACCCGCTGCTGCCGCTGCTGCCCGAGGTGCCGGAGCTACCCGAGCTGCCCGAGGTGCCCGAGGTGCCGGTGCCCATGGTGCCCATGCTGCTCGAGCTGCCGCTGCTGCCGGTGGGGTTGCCGGAGGCGTCGGTGGCGCTGCCCGAGCCGTAGCTGCTGGAGCCGCCGGTGCCGGTCGCGCCGCTGGTGCCGCTCGAACCGCCCGAGGTGGTGCCGCTGCTGCCGCTCGTGCCACTGGATGCGTCGCCGCCGCCGCGCATGCCGGCGCACCCGGCCAGGCCCAGCGATACAGCCAGCAAGCCCGCCAGGAGCATGCTCTGGTGTTTTTGCTTCATGGTCAACTCCTTATGGTGGATGTTCAATCGGATGCGTGACGATGCCACGTGCCACTGGAGTGAGAGGGGGGAAGCGCGTCAGCGTTCCAGCTGACCCGGGTTGAGCCTGAGCTGTATCAAGCTGCCCACGAGGCTGGTGAATTTTTTTACGGCGCGGAATGTCAGGGCTGGCGCACGGTGACTTGCCGCGGCACGATCACGGCCAGCAGGGTGCTGGTCAGCACCGCGGCGCTCACGTCGACCACCCAGTCGCGCACGTCGCCGCTGCGGTAGGGCAGGAAGCTCTGCACCAGCTCGTCGCCGGCGCCCATCAGGGCGATCGCCACTACCGCCTTGGCGGCGCGCGCCGGCGGGCTTCCCGTGCTGCCGAAGAACCACAGCAGGCTCAGGAAGGCGTAGGTGAGGCCGTGCAGCACCACGCCAGGCGCGAATTCGCCCACTTCGGCGCGCGCCCCCGGAATCGATCCGGCAACGACGATGCCCGCGAACAGGACGAGGGCAGTCTTGATGCGGGCGGAGCGCAGGCGGGGATCGAGCAGCAGGTAGGACAGGAAAGCGGGCATGACGAGGAAACGCTGGCAAATGCCAACGATATCACAGCGCTTGTCTTTCCTGTCGCACCGACCAGCCGGGCAGTCCGGCGGCCGCGCCCTCGGGCTGCGTGCTCAGATCGTCAGCGCCGGGGCGCCGTTCGCATAGTGGGCGTCGAAACAGCTTTCGCAATCGGCGCAGAAAAGGTGTGCCATGCGGACGCTGTTCTGCCGCAGTACGAGCTTGAGGTGGGTGTGCCGGCACTTGGGACAGATCTCGCGCACGCTGCCGAAGGTCAGCAGGTTCAGCGGGGCGCTGTCGCCGTCGGGCTGGTCGATGACGGCCAGGGGATTCAGTTCGCTCAGCACCAGGTTGCCGTCGGTATGGTGGCGGCGGCAGGCGCTTGCTTCGGGCGGATGCGCGTAGTTCTCGGATACACGTAGATTCATAGGACAGGCTCCCATTATCGTGTTGTCTCCACAAACCTGCGAAGCGGGAAACGCAGGGCGGGAGCTTCATCATAGCGAAATCCCGCAGGGCTTCAAGCCCGGCCGGCTGATTTTTATGATGGTGTTGCCAATGTGAAGCAAAAAAATGCCCGCCAGGAACTGACGGGCACAACCCAAGATCGGGCCAAGAGACGTAAATCGGTTGGTGTGTTGCACTTGGTGCAGCACACCTGCTGCCATCACGCATATCGGTTGCGTGTATGGCAGGTGATTCAAAGTATATGGGGCGATTGTGACCACGCCATGACAGTGATCAAACGTGAACCGTTACGGTCGAACTGTTCCGGATCTCCGCGATCTCAACAATATCGTGCAGGACGCGCAAAAAAAAGCCCGCTCGAGGCGGGCTTAAAACTATTTTCTTGGAGGAGAATAGTGGAGACAGGTGAGATTATGCTGCGTCGCCAAATATACGTCCAATTTAGAATACGGATACCAGACATTGATATATTGAATATCTGTTTTACTCGCGCACCGGGACCGTATAGTTGAGCGCCATGCGGCCGCCGTCCGCATACAGGGTCTGGCCCGTCACGTAAGAAGCGTCGTCGCTGGCCAGGAAGGCGCAGATGGCGGCCACTTCCTCGGGCTCGCCGCAGCGTCCGAGCGGCGTGCGCGACAGGATCGTGTGGCGCGCTTCCGGGCTGCCGAGTACCGCTCGTTTCGCCAGTTCGGTCAGGATCGTGCCCGGGCCGATCGCATTCACGCGAATGCCGTGCTCGGCAAGGCCGATCGCGGCGACGCGCGTCAGTTGGTTGACCCCGCCTTTCGACACAACATACGGCACCTGGTTCGGAATGGTCAGTTCAGCATTGACGCTCGACATATTGATGATGCAACCGGTCTGGCGCTTGACCATGTCGCGCGCCGCCGCCTGGCTGCACAGGAACATCGATTTCAGGTTGATGCGCAGCACCCGGTCGAAGTCTTCTTCCGCCAGATCCAGGAAGTCCGCCGCATGGGTGACGCCGGCATTGTTGACGAGGATGTCGACCTGGCCGAACGCCTGCAGCGTCGCGGCGATCATCGCATCGACTTCGGCCTTCAGGCTGACGTTGGCCTGGTGGAAGCGGGCGGCGTCGCCGAGCCTGGCTGCGGCATCCCGGCCTTCGGGCCGGATATCGACGAGCATGACGCGCGCGCCTTCCTGCACCAGGCGGTTGGCGCAGGCCAGGCCGATGCCCTGGCTGGCGCCGGTGACGATCGCTGTTTTGTTGGCGAGTCTCATGAGCGGCTTTCGAGCTGTTGAAAACCGTCATTGTATCGGGCCTGGGCCGCGCGCTATGCGGCTGCGGCCGATACCATGAGCGCCCAGATGATCCCGTTTTGCGTGGCGTGGGCGCTGGCGGCGGCGACGTAGGCCGGCCGGATGCCTGCCGGGCGCAGGGCCGCATAGCCGCAGGCGAAGACGAGCCCCCCGAACACGGCCGTGATGCCGTGCACCAGGCCCCCACTCGCATAATGTCCGCAGCCCCACACGAGCCCGCTCAGCAGTATCTGGGCGGCTGGTCCTGCGCCGAGGCGCCGGGCGGCTTCCATCGGCAGCACTTGCCCGAGCACGGTTTCGATCACGGGGGCGAACACAAGGGCAAGGAAAAAGAACATCGCCGGGTCGAGCCTATCGAGATGGGCGGCGCCGGAATTGCCCCATTGCTCGGGCGGCAGGAGGTGAAGGACCACATTGCTGACGACGAAGCTGCAAAGAATACCGATCGGGCCCAGGCAGATGCCCGATCCCAGTGCGGCAAGCAGGGGGTGGCGCGCCACCGTGGCGCGCCAGCGCGCCATGTACGGCGCGACCGGTTCGTCAGGGGGAGGCTCGACGCCGCGCATGGTGTGCTCGCAGATGGCCCAGGTGATGGTGCCGGCCTGGTTCGTCAAGCTGGAGCGCGCCCGGCGAGCCGCTACAGCATCAGCGGCTTGTCCGGCAACTCGTTGGGGCGGCTGCCGTTGGCCGGGAAGTGCTGGCGCAGCAGTTCGTTGACCTGCCCGATGGCCGCCAGGGTCGCGTCGTGGAAGCGGCCCTGCCTGAAGCCCTCGGTCATGGTGCGGCACACCGCCTGCCAGGTGGCGCTGTCGATTTTCCGGTCGATGCCGCGGTCGGCCACGATGTCCACCTTGTGCTCGGCCAGGTTGATG
The DNA here is from genome assembly GCF_046293535.1 of Massilia sp. Classification (NCBI taxonomy): domain Bacteria; kingdom Pseudomonadati; phylum Pseudomonadota; class Betaproteobacteria; order Burkholderiales; family Oxalobacteraceae; genus Massilia; species Massilia sp. The sequence continues at coordinate 41,428 of NZ_JBKBOV010000038.1, forward strand.
TAGATGAGCACGCCGCAATTGTCCTCGGTGTCCCACACGCCGTAGTCGGCGAACAGGGCCAGCGCGCGCTGGCGGTTGCTCACGCCGTCCCAGGCGTCGTCGAAGGGCAGGGCCTTCTCGACGATCAGGCGCAGCTCGCCGCGGTGGGTCTGCTCGCCGGCGGTAATCGCCTCGCTGATCGCGCCGAGCGTCGTTTCCGGGAAGGCGCGCTGGGCTTCGCCGCTGCTGCTCGTCAGGTGGCGCCAGGCGCGCTTGATGCGTTGTCCAATACCCATTACCAATCTCCCGAGGCGCCGCCGCCGTCGAAGCTGCCTCCGCCGCCGGAAAATCCGCCGCCACCGAATCCGCCGCCGCCGAAACCGCCGCCGCGTCCCATGCCGCTCATGATGTTGCCGAGGATAATACCGGTCGCGACATTACCCAGGCCGCTGCTGCGGCGATGGCCCCAGTGATGCGGCGAGAGCCGGCTGCGGCGCGGACGGAAGAGTGAACGCAGCAGGAAAAAGCCGATCAGGAGAGGAAGGATGCCGAACAGCGAAAACCCGCCGCCATCGTATTCGACCTGGCGTTGCGGCATTTGTTGCTGTGCCGGCGCAGGGAAGCTCTCTTTGTTCAGGAGCGTCGCGATGGCGCCGACGCCCGCCACCAAGCCTTCGTAATAATGGTTCTGACGGAAGTGCGGTGCGATCACGTCCTGCAGGATGCGTTTCGACTGCGCATCGGTCAGCACCCCCTGTACGCCGCGCCCGGCCTCGATGCGCAGCCGGCGCAGCGAACTCGGGTTATCGCGCGCCACCATCAGGAGCACGCCGTCGTCGACGCCCTTGCGGCCCAGCTTCCAGGCGTCGGTGACGCGGATGCTGAACTGCTCGATCGCTTCGGGCTCGGTCGACTTGACCAGCAGCACGGCGATCTGGCTTCCGGTGCGCGCCTCGTAGTCGGCCAGTACGGCGCTCAAGCGCTCGCGCTGGCCGGCGTCGAGCATGCCCGCTTCGTCGACCACCCGTCCGCTCAAGGGCGGCACCGGCTTGAGCTGGGCGAAGGCCGCATCGGCCCAGCCCACTGCCAGCACGCAGGCCAGCAGCAGAGCCCACAGCGGGCGAAGGATACCGGCTCGGATCGGCATCGTTTACTTGCCGAAGTCGACCGTCGGCGCCGTCGAGATCGCTTTTTCGTTCTCGACCGTGAACGAGGGCTTGGTCTCGTAGCCGAACACCATCGCCGTCAGGTTGGTCGGGAACTTGCGCACGGTGACGTTATAGTCCTGCACCGAGGCGATGTAGCGCTGGCGTGCCACCGTGATGCGGTTCTCGGTGCCTTCCAGCTGCGACTGCAGGTCGCGGAAGCTGGTGTCGGCCTTCAGGTCCGGGTACTTCTCGGCCACCACCATCAGGCGCGACAGTGCGCCGGACAGTTCGCCCTGCACCTGTTGGAACTTGTTGAAGGCGGCAGGGTCGTTCAGGACTTCCGGCGTGATCTGGAAGCTGGTCGCGGCGGCGCGCGCGCGGGTGACGGCTTCGAGCGTTTCGCGCTCGTGCGAGGCATAGCCCTTGACGGTATTGACCAGGTTCGGGATCAGGTCGGCGCGGCGCTGGTACTGGTTCACCACTTCGCCCCAGGCCGCGATGGTTGCCTCGTCCTTGGTCTGGAACTCGTTGTAGCCGCAGCCGGACAGCAGCGTGCCGGTGAGAACGGCCACGGCAAGGGTACGGGTCCAGCGCGAGAAGAGGGTAGATGTCATGATCATTCCATGGCAGGTTGTCGAATGGTCAAATATACATGATGTAAAGATATTTTGGCGCATCTTCCGGGCTGAAACCCGCTTGCCTCGATCCGGCGCCAGGGCTGGCGGTACAATATTGGGTTCGCAATCACTGATAAACAAGAGGCCCGGATGACATTCATCGACAAACTTTCCGCAGCATGGACCCGCAACGATTCCCTGCTGTGCGTCGGGCTCGACCCGGACCTGGCGCGTTTCCCGGCGCAGCTGCAGGGCCAGCCGGACGGCATTGCCGCCTTCTGCAAGGCGATCATCGATGCGACCGCCGACCTGGCCTGCGCCTTCAAGCCGCAGATCGCCTACTTCGCGGCGCTCGGCGCCGAAGCTCAGCTGGAGGACATCTGCCGCTACCTGCGCGAGCGCTATCCGCACATCCCGCTGGTGCTGGACGCCAAGCGCGGCGACATCGGCGCCACCGCGCACCAGTACGCGCGCGAAGCCTTCGAGCGCTACGGCGCCGACGCGGTGACGGTCAGCCCCTACATGGGCTTCGATTCGGTCGAGCCTTACCTGGAGTGGCAGGACCGCGGCGTGATCGTGCTGTGCCGCACCTCGAACGCGGGCGGTTCGGACCTGCAGTTCCTGGACGTGGGCGGACGCCCGCTGTACCAGCACGTGGCCCAGCTGGTGGCCGAGAAGTGGAACCGCAACGGCCAGCTGGCGCTGGTGGTGGGTGCGACCTTCCCGGAAGAGATCGCGCAGGTGCGCAAGCTGGTGGGCGACATGCCGCTCCTGATCCCGGGCGTGGGCGCGCAGGGCGGGGACGTGGCAGCGACCGTGCAGGCCGGCCGTACCGCGAACGGCACCGGGATGATGATCAATTCCTCGCGCGCGATCCTGTATGCGGCGCCGCAGGCCGGGGAAGACTTCGCCGCGGCCGCGCGCCGGGTGGCGATGGAAACGCGCGACGCGATCAATGCGGCGCGGGGGTAAGGAAGCGCTGGTGGTTTGTTAAGGAAATGAGGTTCCCGCCTGCGCGGGAACGACGTTCTACAGCTGACATTCGAACTACGTCGGCGTAATTCCACCTTTACCCGTAAAACCGTCGTTCCCGCGAAGGCGGGAACCCAAGTTCATCGCGCTGCCACCGGCGGCTCAAATCGCGCAGCGCGAACCCAAACGACTTCAATACCTGCTCGGCGCGATCGTCTCCGCATAGTCGTACAAGGCGCCGAGGATCTCCTCCGCGCGCTCGTCCGCACTCTCGGACAGCGTATCGATCTCCATGAACAGCTGGTCGACCGTGCGCGCCCCGGCCGCGCCCTCGAACAGGCGCGCCGCGCGGTGCGCCTCCCACAGTTCGCGTTCGTCTTCCGACAGGGTGTCGGGGAAGTTGCGCGCGCGGTAGCGGAAGAACAGTTCGCCCAGGCGCTCGTCCTCGAACGAGGGCCGCATGCCGGCCAGCGCCGAGGGCTTCTCGTGGCGCAGCGACTCCAGCTTGCGGCGGTCGCCGTTCCCTACGAAGCCGCCGTACAGGTCTTCGTCCACGTCCACCGCGGCGCCCGGGGCCGGCTTCTTGAACACCTCGGCCCAGATCGCGCTCATGTTGCGCCCGCCCGCGGCCAGTGCCGCGTGCGCGCGCGCCTGTTCGACGTCGATGTTCCAGCGCGCCGCCATGGCGGGCTGCAGGGTCTTGAGGTTCCCGACCAGCATCGGCGACTTGTTCAGGTGCACGCTCTTGATCGGCAGGCGTGTCATCCCTTCGGGCATCTCGGCGCTGCGCGTGAACAGGCGGGTACGGATCGTCTCGACGTCCAGTTCGAACAGTTCGGACGGATCGTGGCGGCAGTCCCAGACCAGGATCTCGTTCTTGTTGGTCGGGTGCTGGGCCAGCGGCCAGACCAGGCCCAGGCAGCCGTGCTCGACCGGGAACATGCCGGACACGTGCAGGAAGGGCTGGCGCTGGCCCGGGTCGAGGTGCAGGCCCATCTCGGCGGCCACCCGCTCCTTGCGGCGCAGTTCCAGGCAGAAGTCGAACAGCTTGGGCTGCTTCGAGCGGATGAGCCGGGCGAGGGCGATGGTGGCGCGCACGTCCGACAGCGCGTCGTGGGCGGCGTCGTGGACCAGGCCGTTGGCTTTGGTCAGGTCTTCGAGGCGGAAGCTCGGCTTGCCGTCTTCCTTGCGCGGCCATTCGATGCCGTCCGGGCGCAGCGCATGGGTCATGCGCACCACGTCCAGCAAGTCCCAGCGGCCGCAGCCGTTCTGCCATTCGCGCGCGTAGGGGTCGATCAGGTTGCGCCAGAACAGGTGGCGCGTGACCTCGTCGTCGAAACGGATCGTGTTGTAGCCGACGCCGATCGTGCCGGGCTCGCTGAAGGCGGCCTCGATGGTCCGGGCGAATTCGTGCTCGGGCACGCCGTGCTCCAGGCAGTGCTGGGGCGTGATGCCGGTGATCAGACAGGATTGCGGGTCGGGCAGGAAGTCCGGCGCCGGCTGGCAGTACAGCATGATCGGATCGCCGATCTCGTTCAGCTCGGCATCGGTGCGGATGGCGGCGAACTGGGCCGGGCGGTCGCGGCGCGGGGTCGCGCCGAAGGTTTCGTAGTCGTGCCAGAGGAAGGTATGCGTGCTCATGTATTGCTTTGTTATTGTGGCCGGGAGGGCGGGCAGGCGCCATGGTGGCACAGAATCGGCACGGCGTCAGCCGTCCGGAGCAGATGAGTAACTAGACGCTGACGCGGTCGCGCCCGGCCTGCTTGGCGCGGTACAGCGCGGCGTCGGCCGCCGCCATCAGCGCATGCTCGTCGCCGCCGGGCGCCAGGCTGGCCACGCCGAAGGAGCCGGTGATGTGGGGCAGCGGCAGGCGCATGTCCGGGAAGACCATGGTCGTGCGCAGGCGTTCGGCGAGGCGCTCGGCCACCATCTCGGCCTGGGCGGTCGGGGTGTCGGGCAGCAATGCCATCAGTTCCTCGCCGCCATAGCGCACCGCGAAGTCCGAGGGACGCAGCGACTCGCGGATCACGCCGGCCGCGCTCGACAAGGCGGCGTCGCCCGCCATGTGGCCATGGGTGTCGTTGAAGCGCTTGAAGTGGTCGAGGTCGATCATGACGATCGACAGGGGGCTGCCGTCCTGGCGCGCGCGCATCGCCAGCTTGGGCAGCATTTCGTTCAGCCAGGCGCGGTTGTACAGGCCGGTCAGGCCGTCGTTGAGCGAGAGCTGGCGGTAGAACTCGCCCAGCCGCTGGCGCCGCTTGAGCTGGGCGTTGGCGGCCCGTATGCGGAAGGACAGCAGGCGCAGCAGGTTGCGCGCGAGCACGTTCGAGCGGTCGATCAGCTGCCACACCAGTTCCGCTTCGATGACCAGCAGCTCGCAGTCTTCCAGCGCCGTCATCGCCGCCAGGTTGACGGCGTCGTCCAGCACCGCTTGCTCGCCCACGCTTTCGCCGGGCAGCACCCGCGTCGTGACCAGGCCGGCGCCGCCGTCCTCGCTGCCACTGTGGGCGTCCGGCGCCACTTCCAGCGCCCCCGACAGCACGATGTACAGGCGGGCGCGCAGTCCATCCTCGACGCGATGGCCGGCCGCCACCCGGATCAGCGTGCAAGGGGCGAGCGCCGCCGCGACGACCGGGTCGTCGGCATCACGGAACAGTTGCAGGTCGCGCGTGGTATAGCGGGAAGCACCGAAGGTGCCGATCGGGTTCAAGGCTGGCTCGAGCAGGAAAAAGTAAGGTCGATGTCATTACCTTACAGCATGATAACTCATTGCAACTCTTGCGCATGGGCTGGCGTTCCAGAAACAACAGTGGTCAAATGACGGCCATGACGAATCCTGCCCACCTGGTCGACGCACTCGGCCACCAACATCATCCCGCGCCCGGGGCCCGCATCGTGTCGCTGGTGCCCTCGATTACCGAACTGCTGTGCGAGCTCGGCCTGGCCGGGCAACTGGTCGGCCGTACCGGTTTTTGCATCCATCCGCGCGAGACGGTGGAGGCGATCCCCAAGGTCGGCGGCACCAAGGACGTGAACATTGAGAAAATCCGCAAGCTGGCGCCGACCCACCTGGTGGTCAACATCGACGAGAACGAGAAGCCGACGGTGGACAAGCTGGCGGAATGCGTGCCGCACGTCGTCGTCACCCATCCGGTGGCGCCGGGCGACAACCTGGCGCTGGCGCGCCTGATGGGCGGCATCTTCGGCGCGGAAGCGGCGGCCGAACGCTGGTGCGCCGCCTTCGAGCAGGAATACGCAAGCCTGCGGGCCTTGCCGCCGGCGCCTGCGCGCACCGTGTTGTACTGCATCTGGCAGGACCCGTGGATGAGCGTATCGAAAGACACGTATATCGCCGCCATGCTGGCCGAACTGGGCTGGAAGGTGCCGCAACTGGGAGAGGAGCGCTACCCGCGCTTCGACTGGTCGGCGCAACTGGTGGCCGGACTCGACGCGGTGCTGCTGTCCACCGAGCCCTACCGCTTCACGGAGGCGCACGCGGACGCGCTCGAGAAGCAGCTGGGCATCCCGGTCTTCCTGGTCGATGGGGAGATGATGTCGTGGTACGGCAGCCGCGCGCTGGCCGGACTGCGCTACCTGCGCGAGCTGCGGGCCATGGTGGAAGGCGCGGCCTGATCCACGTATCGCACGCACGCCCAGGAGCCGGGCGTGCGCTCGTACCGCTTACGAGTCGGTCAGATGCTTGTCGGCGAGCGGATCGATTGCCGGCGCAGCGTGGCCGTGGCGGTCCTTGTCCTGCAGGCGGCCGAGGGCGCTGTCGAGGGCGCGCGCCAGCTTGCCGCCGGCGTTCTTGATCGACTGGCGCAGGTCTTCGGAGTGCTCGTGCACCACGATCGGCTGGTAGCCGCGCACGCGCGCTTCCATCATGCACGAGTTGCCGCCGTCGGCGCCTTTCTGCCTGTTTTCGTTGCTCAGGTGTACTTCGACGCTGGTGATGTGGTCGCCGAAGCGGTCGATCGAGCTGCGGACGACCGATTCCACGTGTTCATCCAGGCCCTGGTGGTTGGTGATGGTGCGGTCGGTATTGACATTGATTTGCATACGATGGCTCCTGTTGTCATAACGGCTTGATCTTACCCGCGGCCGGGTTTTGGCCGCGTCCTGTTGTGACAGGTGGGGCCGGTCCGGCAAGTTGCAAGGCCGACCATATTCGACGCTCAGCGGCGGTGCCGCGCGAAGAATTGCCACATGAGTTCGTTCGCGTCGACGTCGCGCGTGGTCTTGCCGATCGGCAGGCCGACATTGAAGGCATCGGCGCCGGGCCAGGTATGGCCGCCGTCCTTCACCGTCACCAGGGCGACGCGGGTGTCCGCGTTGCCCTGTTCGCGGTAGCCGACCTCGGTGCCGTCGCCGGCGTCGCCATTGAAGCTGCGCGCCTGTTCGGGGGCGTCTTCCAGGCCGTTGCGCCCGATCCAGTAGCGATGGCTTTCCAGGGCCGAAAGGTAGCCGGTCGCCTTGCCGTCGTAGGCCACGACCCGGTCGGCAGTGCCATGGATCAGCATCACGCCGACCTTGCCTGCTTTGGTGTGGTGCTGGACCACCGGTTCCGGCATCGGCCCGCCCACCGAGGCTACCGCCGCGAATACATGCGGCAGCTCGGCCGCCAGGCGCAGGGCGAAGAAGCCGCCGCGCGACAGCCCGGTCGCATACACGCGCGAGGCGTCGATGCGGTAATCCTTCTTGAGTTTTTCGAGCAGGGCCTCGGTGAAGCCGACGTCGTCGCTGCCGCCGAGGTAGGGCATGCCGAAGCCGACGTTCCAGTCCTCCTTGATGCCCTTGGGGTAGACCACGATGAAGCGGTGGCGGTCGGCGGCCCGGTTCATGCCGGTGTAGAGCATTTGCTCGGCCATGCTCATGCCGCCGCCATGGAAGTTGAACACGACCGGATAGGATTGCTGCGTGTCGCTCTGGTAGGAGGCAGGCGTGTAGACGATGTAGCGGCGTTTTTCTTCCTTGTGGATGAGGCTGCCGATCTGGGCGAAGGCGGTGCTGCAGGCGCTGGACAGGACCAGCAGGGCGATCAGGATTTTCATTGGGTGCTCCCTGGTGAATGGAGCACCCAGCCTACGGGGAGGGCGGTGAAATCGCGGTGAAATCCGCCGGCTTTTTCAGCGAGGGAATCGAGGGAAGGATCTCGACCCGGTAGTGCGCCTCACCCGGGTGGAAGGCGATCTCCCAGCCCATGCTGCGCGCCACCCGCGCCAGCAGGTTCTGCCCGTGCGCGAAGCCCTGCACCCGGCCGGCGTGGGCCGCATCGAGCGTGTTGGCGACGAGCAGACGCCCATCCGCATACGTGATGGCAAGCCGGGTGCGAGGCCCGCCATGGAACAGCGCATTGCCGATGCAGTTGTCGACCAGAAGCTGGGCGAGGTGCTGGTTGCCGCGTACCGGCAGCTGCTGCGGAAGCGTGAGCGCCAGGCATTCTTCGTCCCAGGCATCGGCGCCGGGCACGCGCAGCAGCGCCCCTTCGATGCAGTCGCGCAGGTCGAAGTCGTCCAGGCCCAGGTGTTCGGCGCGCGCCAGCGCGAACAGGACGTCGACGGTGGCGCGCAGTTCGTCCACGCCGGCCCGCAGTTGCCCGAGCTCGTGCGCGCCCAGCGGCCGCGTGCCGGCGAGCGCCAGCGTGTTGTTCATGACGGTGAGCGGGGTGCGCAGCTCGTGTCCGACGTCGCGCGTGAAATCGCGCTCGCGGCGCAGGGCCGCCTGCAGCGCGCTGAAACTGCTTTCCAGCCGCTCCGCGAGGATGCCGATCTCGTCCTGCCGATGGCGCGCGCTGAAGCTGGCCGCGCCGCCGGGGCGCACGGCCTGTGCCTCCTGCGCCAGCGTCTGCAGGGGCGCAACCTGGCGCCGCGCCAGCAGCCAGGCCAGCAGCAGGGCCAGCGCGATCAGCGCCGCGGCGACGAAGATCAGCACCCCGCCCACGTCCTGCACCACCTTCGACACCGCCAGCACCGGCGCGACGTCGGCCAGCAGGTAGATGCGCCTGGTGCCGCCGGCCCCGTCGGGCAGGTCGCGCACCTTCAGATGGTAGTGCTGGCCGGTGCGCGTGAACACCTCGGCGCGCAGGTCCCCGGGCGCGCTGGCCGCGCGCACCACCGCCGGCAGCGTGTCGCGGCTGGCGTGGATCGTGACCAGGTCGCTGGCGGGGCGGGGCAGGCTGCCGTGGCGCTCGGACTGCCGTTCGATGGCGGCCGCTTCGCGTTCCAGGAGACGCTCGACCAGCATGTCCTCGGTGACGTAGGCGATCACCACCGCCAGGCCGGTGTAGCACAGGCAGATCAGGACGGTGAAGCCGGCCAGGGCGGCGAACAGGCTGCGGCGGATCGACCTAGCCATGGTTCTCGTCTTCCAGTTCGAGCCGGTAGCCCAGTTGCAGGATGGTGGCGAGCATCCTGCGTCCGGACGCCCCTTCCAGGGCCTTGCGCAAGGTGTAGATGTGCGACTTGAGCGCATCGCTGCCGGGCGGATGCGCGCCCCACAGGTGCTGGACCAGGGCCGCGCGCGCGACCGGATGCGGGTGCTCCCTGCACAGCAATTGCAGGATGCTGAAGCCGGTCTGGGTCAGGACCAGGGGCCGGCCCTCGTAGAGGGCGCGCTTCTCGCGCGCCAGCAGGGTCAGCGGTCCCACGCGCATCTCCTGCCGCTGGTGCAGCGAACTCCGGCGCGCCAGCGCCTCGCAGCGCAGGGCCACCTCGCGCAGGTCGAAGGGCTTGGCCAGGTAGTCGTCGGCGCCGTCGCGAAAGCCCTGCGCCTTGTCCTCGAAGGCATCGCGCGCCGTCAGCATCAGGACCGGCAGGTTGCTCGGGGCATGCGCCTTGATCTCGCGGCAGACCTGCAGGCCGTCCATGTCGGGCAGGTTGAGGTCGAGCAGCACCACGTCGTAGGCGTGCTGCGTGGCCAGCCGGATGGCCAGGGCGCCGCTGCCGGCGTGGTCCGGCTGCCAGCCCAGGCCGTCGAGGAAATCGACCAGCTGGCGGGCGATGGTCGGGTGGTCTTCGACCACCAGCACGCTCAGCACCTCGCGCTTCACGCCCGCATCCTTTCTTTCTCATGGTGCGGGAAGCGGTCCATCCGCGACAGCACCGGGAACATGACTGCCCACAGGCCCGTCACGGCGAGCGTGGCGGCGCCGCCCAGCAGGATCGCGCGCACCAGGCCGAGCCAGCCCGCAGTGACGCCCGATTCGAATTCGCCCAGCTCGTTGGAGGCGCCGATGAACACCGAGTTCACGGCGCTGACGCGGCCGCGGATGTCGTCCGGGGTCTCGTACTGCACCAGGAGGTGGCGGATGTAGACGCTCACCATGTCGCCCGCGCCGAGGATGAACAGGGCCACCAGCGCAACGGGCAGGCTGCTGGTGGAGCCCATCACCAGGGTGGCGAGGCCGAACACGGCGACGCCGCCGAACATCCACAGGCCGACCCGGCGCGTGATGGGGAAGAAGGCCAGGGCGATCGAGCACAGCGCCGCCCCCAGTCCCGGAGCGCTGCGCAGCCAGCCGAGGGCGGTGGGGCCGGCATGCAGCACGTCGTGGGCATAGGCGGGCAGCAGGGCGGTGGCGCCGCCGAACAGCACTGCGAACAGGTCGAGCGAGATCGCGCCCAGCACGATCGGGCGCGACCACACGAAGCGCAGGCCTTCCATCAGCGAATGCCAGCTCACCGGCCCCTGGCTGCGCGCCTGTTGGGTCGCGCGGGTACGCGACATGCACAGCACCGCGATGCTCAAGAGGCTGGCAGCCACGATGTGCACGGTCATCGGGCCGAAGACGTACAGCAGGCCGCCGATGACCGGGCCGGCGATCACGGCCACGTGGAAGGTCGAGGAGCTCAGGGCCACGGCCTGGCTGAAGTCGCGATCCGGGACCAGGTTCTTCAGCACCGCCTGCGAGGCCGGCATCATGAAGGCGCGCGCGGAGCCGAACAGCACCAGGATCGCGAACACCGGCCAGACGATGGTGCTGGCGCTTGCCGTGAAGCCTACCAGGAGCAGGCTGCACAGCAGCTGCGTGGCCATGCACAGCAGGACGATGTTGCGGCGGTTGTAGCGGTCGGCCACGTGGCCGGCCCACAGGATCAGCACCAGGAAGGGCGCGAACTGCGCCAGGCCGATCAGGCCGAGGTCGAACAGGCTGCCGGTGATCTGGTAGACCTGCCAGCCGATGGCGACGCTCTGCATCTGCACCGCCAGGGTGCCGAGGAAGCGGCTGGAGAGGTAAAAGGCGAGGTTGCGGTTACGCAGGACGGCCAGGCCGCTGGACGGGGACAGCAGGGACATGGGGACTTTCGGGACAATGCATGGGCTCGTTAACCCTGCATTGTGCCCGAATTGCCGCCTTGCGCTTCCTTATTGCGCCAGGTCCGCTTCGGTGGTGAAGGCGTCGGCGAAGAACTCGTCTTCCGGCAGTCCGCATTGCGCCACGTAGTCGCGCCGCGCCGACTCCACCATGATGGGGGCGCCGCAAGCGTACACCTGGTGGCCCGAGAGGTCCGGGATGTCCTGCATCACGGCCGCGTGCACGTAGCCGGTGCGGCCCTGCCAGGCGTCTTCCGGCAGCGCATCCGAGATCACGGGGACGTAACGGAAATCCGGCAGCGTGGTTTCCCATGCGCGGCACAATTCGTCCATGTACAGGTCCTGGGGACGGCGGCCGCCCCAGTACAGCGTGACCTTGCGGGTCGACTTCAGGTGCATCAGGTGCTCGACCAGGGCCTTGACCGGCGCGAAGCCGGTGCCGGAAGCGAGCAGCACGATCGGCTTGTCGGATTCCTCGCGCAGGAAGAAGGTGCCGAGCGGGCCTTCGAAGCGCAGGATGTCGCGCTCCTTCATGGCGCCGAAGACGTGGTCGGTGAACAGGCCGCCTGCCAGGTGCCGGATGTGCAGCTCGAGCGGGCCGCTGAAGGACGGCGCGCAGGCGATGCTGTAGGCGCGGCGCTTGCCGTCCTTGAGCAGGAATTCGATGTACTGGCCGGCGCGGTAGGCCAGCGCCTCGTTGGCCGGCAATTGCAGCGTGACGATGGCGACGTCGGGCGCGGCCCGGCGGATCGAGGCGATCCGGGTCGGCATCTTGCGCACCGGGTACTCCGAGCTGCCGCCGACTTCGCGCGCTTCGATGACCAGGTCCTGCTGCGGCACCGCGCAGCAGAACAGCGACATGCCCTGGGTCTTCTCGATGTCGCTCAGGGCGCGCTGCTGGTGCGGCTTGTGGGTCAGCTCGCCATCGAGGACCTTGCCCTTGCAGGAACCGCAGGCGCCGTTCTTGCAGCCGTAGGGCAGGCCGATGCCGGCGCGGATGGCGGCGGAGAGGACGGTTTCGTCGGCTTCGCAGGTGAACTGGTGGCCGCTGGGCTGGACGGTGATCTGGAAAGTCATGCAGGGTCTGGAGTTGGTGGCCGCACATGGCAAGCCGTTGATTCGACATGTTTGATGCGCGGTATTCTACACCGGGGCCAGCGCGGCCGTGAAACGCCAGGACTGCGCTGTGCTAGAGTGGCAGGCTTCCCGATCCGCACACTCGCCATGACCCAGCCTGCCGCTTTCCTCCGTCCGCGCCTGCTCATCGTCGGCTGCGGCGACGTCGGCATGCGCCTGCTGCGCCTGCTCGGCGGGCGCTTCCGGGTGTTCGCCCTGACCAGCCAGCGCGAACGCTGCGCCGAACTGCGGGGCGCGGGCGCGGTGCCGATCGTCGCCGACCTCGACCGGCCCGCTACCCTGGGCCGCCTGCGCGGCCTGGCCGATTGGGTCGTCCACCTGGCGCCGCCGCAGCCGGACGGCGCGCTCGACCGCCGCACCCGCCACCTGGCGGCGGCACTGGGCAAGACGGCGCGCCTGGTCTACGTGAGCACCAGCGGCGTGTATGGCGACTGCGGGGGCGAACTGGTGCGCGAGACGCGTCCGGTGGCGCCGCGCAATGCGCGCGCGCGGCGGCGCGTCGAC
>NZ_JBKBOV010000039.1:0-52844 GCF_046293535.1 Massilia sp.
GCCGGACGGTCCAGCTTGCGCGCGCCCTTTTGCGATTCCAGCATGAACATTTCGTCGGCCTCGGCAATGCCGCCCAGGCGTTGTGGCTGGTCCTGCCGGGGACCTTTCAGGAAGCGATGGCGCCAGCGAAAGGCGGTGTTACGGTGCACCCGGACTTTCTTGGCTGCAGCGCGTACCGACGTCGAGTCGAGCACGCTTGCCAGGTAATCGAGCCATTTTTCGCGCATCCGCAGCCGCGCCAGCGGTGTGCCGCTCAGGTCGTTATAGGTGCGACGGCAGGCGCGGCAGCGGTAGCGCTGCAGGCCGTTGGCTTGCCCATGCCGGTAGTAACGTTCGCATGCGCAACTGGGGCAGCGGCGCCGCGTTGCACCGATCTGGCCGATGAGGGCAATCACCTGGTCCAGCCCGGCAGCGGGATGCAGGGCGGCCAGCGTCTGCAGGCGCTGGGGCAGGTTCAGTGCAGATAGTTTGGCAAACCACTTCTTGAAATGCTGTGCGCGCATGGTCGTTCCCGTCTGTGGTGACAGGCGTTTGACCATGGAGCAGCTCAGCAGTTCGGCCCTCATCCATAGTTAAGGTTGACAGCGCCTTTTCTTTGGCGCCGTTAGCGCAAGGGATAGACTGCCGAAACCGGCCAGTGTGGATTTGCGTGACTTTATCGGCCGGATGAGGAGGTATGCTGCTTCCGTTTCGACTTGGCTTTTCCTGCTGATATGACCGATGTGCTTTGGTATGGGGTCTTGGCCCTTGCGCTGGTGGGCACCCTGGCGCTGTACCTGATTTTCCGCTTTCCCGGGCAGCGCTGGCCGCGGCCGCTGGCCGTGACGGCCGCGGGCGCGATCCTTGCGATCTTCCTGGGCGAAGCCGGCGCCGTTCCGGCGATCCTGATAACCGGGGTCGTCCTGACCGCTGGTGCGGCAAGCGAGGCAGCGGGCTCGGATTCCGACAAGACCTGAGGAATGCGCATTCCGTCTTGAATTTGCCGCAACATGTCCCAATCTTGGCAGCCTGACATCATTTTGTTGCCAGGAGGGCTGTCCATGAAACGCATCGTGTTGTTCCTTGCCACCAACCTTGCCGTCGTGCTGGTGGTGTCGCTCGTGCTCAACCTGCTCGGGGTGGGGCGCGCCGTCACGGGGCAGGGGATCGACATCGGCAACCTGGCGGTGTTCTCGCTGGTGGTCGGCTTTACCGGTTCCTTCATTTCGCTCCTGATGAGTAAACCGATGGCCAAGTGGTCGACCGGCGCGCGCGTCATCGAGACCCCCGCCAACGCCACCGAACGCTGGCTGGTCGACACCGTGCGCAGGCTGTCCGAGCGCGCCGGCATCGGCATGCCGGAAGTCGCCGTCTACGAGGGCGAACCGAACGCCTTCGCCACCGGCGCCTTCAAGAATTCCGCGCTGGTGGCCGTGTCCACCGGCCTCTTGGCCAGCATGAACCAGGACGAGGTCGAGGCGGTGCTCGGCCACGAGGTGGCCCACATCGCCAACGGCGACATGGTCACGCTCACCCTGATCCAGGGCGTGGTCAACACCTTCGTCGTGTTCCTGGCGCGCGTCGTCGGCTATTTCGTCGACAAGGTCTTGTTCCGCAGCGAAGACCGCGGCCCCGGCGTCGGCTACATGATCACCGTGTTCGTGTGCGAGATCGCGTTCGGCATCCTGGCCTCGATCATCGTGGCCTGGTTCTCGCGCAAGCGTGAATTCCGCGCCGACGCCGGTTCCGCCAAGCTGTTGGGCAGCCCGGTGCCGATGCAGCATGCGCTGGCCCGTTTGGGCGGCCTGGCGCCGGGCGCGCTGCCGTCGTCGATGGCCGCTTCCGGCATCTCGGGCAGCGGCGGCGGCCTGGGCGCGCTGTTCTCGACCCACCCGCCGATGGAGCAGCGCATCGCGGCGCTGCAGGCGCTGCGCTGACAGGATAAAGAAAGCAAAGAAACCAAAGAAAGGCGACCATGGCCCAGTACTTCCAGATCCACCCCGAGAATCCGCAGCCCCGGCTGCTCAAGCAGGCTGCCCAGATCATCAGCTCCGGCGGCATCGTGGCCGCGCCGACCGACTCTGCCTATGCGCTGGTGTGCCGCCTCGACGACAAGGCCGCGGTCGAGAAGCTGCGCCGCATCCGCGGCGTCGACGACAAGCACCACCTGACGCTCCTGGTGCGCGACCTGTCCGCGATCGCGCACTTCGCGCGCGTCGACAATACCCAGTACCGCCTGCTCAAGGCGACCATGCCGGGGCCGTATACCGTGATCCTGGAAGCGACGCGCGAAGTGCCGCGCCGCCTGTCGCACCCGTCGCGCAAGACCATCGGCGTGCGCGTGCCGGAAAACCACATCATGCTGGCCCTCATCGAGGAGCTGGGCGAGCCCCTGATCGGCACCACCCTGCAGTTGCCGGGCGACGACCACATGCTGTCCGATCCCGACGAAGTGCTCGAGCGGCTCGGCAAGCAGATCGAGCTGGTGATCGACGGCGGCGCCGGCACGCTCGAGGCGACCACGGTCATCGACCTGACCGGCCCCACGCCGGAACTGGTGCGCGAGGGCAGGGGGGATCCGGCGGCGTTCGGGCTCTAGGTCCGACTCCCCGGCCTTCAGCTTCTCCTAACAGCCGGGACGGGCGGACCTGATAAAATCGCGCACATGGATCCTGAACTCATACGTAACATTGCCGTCTACGCGCTGCCCGTCCTCTTTGCGATTACCCTGCACGAAGCCGCCCACGCCTACGTCGCCCGCTATTTCGGCGACAACACCGCCTATGCCGCCGGGCGCATGACCCTGAACCCGCTGGTGCATATCGATATCTTCGGCACCATCGTCATTCCCATCGCCCTGTACCTGACGACCGGTTTCGTGTTCGGCTACGCCAAGCCGGTTCCCGTCGATTTCAATCGCCTGCGCAACCCGAAGCGCGACATGGCCTGGGTGGCGCTGGCCGGCCCCGGCGCCAACTTCATCATGGCCTTCCTGTGGCTGGTGCTGGCGGTGCTGCTGGTCGCCTTCGGCGTGAGCGAGGAGTTCCCGCACAAGGTGGCGCAGGCCGGCCTGTTCGCCAACCTCCTGATGTTCGCCTTCAACCTGCTGCCGATCCCGCCCCTGGACGGCGGCCGCGTGCTCACGAGCATGCTCCCGACCCGCCTGGCCTACCAGTTCGCGCGCATCGAGCCGTACGGCTTCTTCATCGTGCTGGCGCTGATCTTCATGAACCTGCTGGCCTTCTGGGTGATGCCGGTGATGAACCTGGGACGCATCCTGCTGCAGCTGATCGCCTCGCCCCTGACCTTGCTGCTCACATGACCATGACGATCCTGCCGGCCTCGCCCTGGGTCCAGCGATTCGCCTCCCTGGCCAAGGGCGGAGAAGCGCTCGACCTGGCCTGCGGCAGCGGCCGCCACACGCGCCTGCTGGCGGCGCGCGGCATGCAGGTGACGGCACTGGACCGCAATGCGGAACTGCTGGGCCCGCTCGCCGGTCCGAACGTGGCCACGCTGCAGCATGACCTCGAGGCCGAGGGCGCCGTCTGGCCCTTCGCGCCGGGCCGTTTCGCGCTGATCGTCGTCACCAATTACCTGCACCGTCCGCTGTTTGCCGACCTGGCGCGCAGCCTGCGCCCGGACGGCATCCTGATTTACGAAACGTTTGCGCAGGGTAATCAGGTCTACGGCAAGCCCTCGAATCCCGACTTCCTGCTGGCACCCGAAGAACTGCTGGGCCTGGCGCGCGGGAATGGGCTGCAGGTGCTGGCTTACGAGGACGGCCACGTCGATCGGCCGCACCCGGCGCAGGTGCAGCGCCTGTGCGCGGCCGGCCCTGGCTTTGCCAAAACCGAAGCGAAGCTCGACCATTATGTGGATTCGAATGAACCATAGAGGCGGGCGATCCGCTACAATCCAACTTTTATTTACTTTCCGGCACCGTCAACGCATATGATTAAGGGCAGCATCGTAGCAATCGTCACCCCGATGTTCGAGGACGGCAGTCTTGACCGCGACTCTCTGCGCAAGCTGATCGACTGGCACATCGCGGAAGGCACCGACGGCATCGTCATCGTCGGCACCACGGGCGAATCGGCCACCGTCTCCCCCGAGGAGCACGCCGAACTGATCAAGATCGCGGTGGAGCACACCGCCGGCCGCGTCCCGGTGATCGCCGGCGCCGGCGGCAACTCCACCGTGGAGGCCATCGCACTGACCCAGCATGCGAAGGACGTCGGCGCCGACGCCTCGCTGCAGGTGGTCCCCTACTACAACCGCCCGACCCAGGAAGGCATGTACCGCCACTTCAAGGCCATTGCCGAAGCGGTCGACCTGCCGGTCATCCTGTACAACGTCCCGGGCCGCACCGTTGCCGACATGAGCAACGAGACCGTCGCGCGCCTGGCGCCGATCGACAACATCGTCGGCATCAAGGACGCCACCGGCAACATCGGCCGCGGCATCGAGCTGCTGCGCATGGTCGACAAGTCCTTCGGCGTGTACTCGGGCGACGACCCGACCGCGATGGCCCTGATGTTCTGCGGCGCTGCCGGCAACATCTCGGTGACCGCCAACGTGGCGCCGCGCGCGATGCACGAACTGTGCGTGGCCGCGATGGCCGGCGACGTGGCGCGCGCGGTCGAGATCAACAACCGCGTGCTCGACCTGCACGCCAAGCTGTTCGTCGAGCCCAACCCGGTGCCGGTCAAGTGGGCGCTGGCCGAGATGGGCAAGATCCCGTCCGGCCTGCGCCTGCCGCTAGCGCCGCTGGGCTCGTCCTTCCACGATACCGTGCGTGGCGCACTGGCCCAGGCGGGCCTTCTTCCTGCCTGAACCCGCAAGGGTTCCGGTTCCTAGTACCTGATATCGAACGACATGACAAATCGCACTACTAAGACTACCGGCGCCGCGCGCGCGCTGACGCTGACCGCGATCGCGCTGAGCCTCGCCGGCTGCACCACCATCTTCGAATCGGACAAGGTCGACTACCGTGGCGCCAAGAAGGCCGCCAACCTGGAAGTTCCGCCGGACCTGACCGCGCTGCAGCGCGACAACCGCTACGCCGTCCCGGACGGCAAGGGCGTGGCGACGGCATCCGGTTTCCAGCAGCAGATGGGCGCGCAGGGTGCGATGGCGCCGATGGGCGGTTCGCTGCAGCCGATCGGCCCGGTCTCGACCGACGCCGTGAGCGTGCAGCGCAACGGCGACCAGCGCTGGCTGGTGGTCAAGCAGACCCCGGAGCAGTTGTGGCCGCAGCTGCGCCAGTTCTGGGAGAACCAGGGCTTCGCGATCGAGACCGAATCGGCCACGACCGGCACCATGGAAACCAACTGGGTGGAGAATCGTTCGAAGATCCCGCAGGACTTCATCCGCCGCTCGATCGGCAAGGTGTTCGACAGCGCCTACTCGACCGGCGAGCGTGACAAGTTCCGCACCCGCCTGGAGCGCCTGCCGGACGGCTCGACCGAGATCTGGATCAGCCACCGCGGCGCCGAAGAAGTGCTGCAGGGCGCGCAGAAGGAAACCACGATCTGGACCGTGCGTCCGAACGATCCTGGCCTGGAAGCCCAGTTCCTGGGTCGCCTGGTGGCCCAGCTCACCGGCGTCAAGGAAACCAAGCCGGCCGAGACCATGGTCGCCAATGCGCCGGTGGCGCCGCAGCAGGCCACCTTGGTCGGCAACGCCGTGGAAGTAAACGAAGGCTTCGACCGCGCATGGCGCCGCGTCGGCCTGGCGCTCGACCGCGTCGGTTTCACCGTCGAGGACCGCGACCGCGTGCAAGGCGTGTACTTCGTACGCTACGTCGATCCGGATGCGGCCAGCAAGGACGGCTTCTTCAAGCGGCTGTTCACCTTCGGCGGCGACGACAAGGCCAAGGAAGCCCAGCGCTACCGCGTGATCGTCAAGGCCGAGCAGGGCGCTTCGACCAGCCAAGTGAGCGTGCAGACCAATGACGGCAAGCCGGAAACTGGTGAAACCGGCGCGAAGATCCTGAAGCTGCTGGCGGACGAGCTGAAGTAATCAAGGAAGTTGACGATGTCGTCGAAACCGGCCTGGATGGCCGGTTTTTTTATGCGCGGGTGCTTTGCTGTGGAATGCGATCCCGGCGGAAGGCCGGGACCTGGTTTTGCACGCGAACCGGCAATGCGGATGGTACAGGCGAAAAAAAACCGGCCCGCAGGCCGGTCTTGCATCAGATCGCGCTGATTACTTGGTTGCAGCAGCGTCAGCAGCTTGCGAAGCAGCCTGCGAAGCAGCAGCAGCAGCGTCAGCGGCGGTCGAAGCGGCGTCAGCAGCGACGGCAGCAGCGTCAGCCGGAGCAGCGGTGGTTGCGTCGGTAGCGGCCGGGGTAGCAGCTGCGTCGGTAGCAGCAGGTGCTTCAACAGCAGCCGGAGCGGCCGGAGCAGCTTCTTCTTTCTTGCTGCAAGCAGCCAGAGCAACAGCCATCAGGGAAACGATCAGCAGGGATTTTTTCATGATTTTCCTTAATATTTCAAAAGTAAGTACTGCTTGTTTGAATAATAATTACCGGTAATTATTGCTCAGAGGAATTCTCGTGCTTTCAACAAAAGCAAACCTGCCATATTGGCAACGGAACCTTCCTGACCTGATATTATAGCCAAATTTACTGAATCGCAATAGCGAACTCATTCCTTGGCGAAAGTATTTTGCGGTTCAACAAGCTTCATATTGTTACAAGATGAAACGGCAAGCCCATCAACTGGTAACAACACCCCTATAACGCTTATAGGCCGGTTGAGGTTGACTGAAGAACAGGAAAAGATTCGTCCCAGATCGCCTCGAAGCGCTGGCGCGGCAGCTCCGCCGCTTGCGCGACTGCGAAGCAGGCTTCGCCCCGCATGTGCGCACTATGGAAGCGACGCACCACGTGCAACTCGTCGGCGATGCAGAAGGAATCGGTGAGCTGGCGCAGGCCTTGCGGCGTGCGGCGGCAGTCGAGCAGGTGGCCGTAGTCGCGCAGCAGGCGCAGGAAGCGCGGGTAGTGGCGCTCGACGTAATCGGGCGAGTGCAGCGCCAGGCGCAACACGCCGCCGCGCCTGAAAAATTCGCGCAGGCTCGCCTCGACGTCGGCGGCGCCCAGCGGGAAGGCGGCGAAGTCCGGATCGAACAGGTCGAGGCGGGTGCGGGCGGCAGCCAGACAGGCGCGCAACTGCGTCTCGAATTGCGCCCGGGTGTCGAAACGGATCGTTCCTTCCCTTGTCGGTTCCTGCATGGCGCCCCCTGGTCAGCCCAGTTCCACCCAGCCGTCCTGGTACCAGGTATACAGGGCTTCGAGCACGTCGTCGGTGGCGCTTCCCAGCAGCGCGCCATCGATGCGGCGCTCGTTGGCCAGCACGTCCAGCACCACCTTGTCGGCGCGGCCGACGGCGAAGGACTCGCCATTGATGAAGACGCTCTTGCCGCGGTAGAGCATCAGCGTCTTGCTCGACAGTTTCAGGCCCTTCCTGGCCGCGGTCTCCATGAAACGGCCCACCGTCAGCGGCTTGGCCGGGCCGGTGAAGAACACGTTGTGCTTCGGCTCGGACAGGTATTCGCCCAGGAAGATGGTGACGTCTTCCTCGTCCCAGCGCACCTTGTTCAGTTCCTCGGTCACGGTCGCGAGCATGTCGCGCGGGATCTCGGCCGGGTTCTTCGCCAGCGCCAGGTCCGGGTCGGCATAGCGGCCCGGCAGGTCGATCGAGTCGGCCATGAACTGCAGGAAGGCCTCGCCCAGTTCCTGGAAGGAGGGCGAGCGGAAACCGATCGAGTAGGTCATGCATTCGCCCTCGGCCACGCCGTCGTGGGCGTAGTGCGGCGGCAGGTAGAGCATGTCGCCCGGTTCGAGCACGAATTCCTCCTCGGCTTCGAAGTCGGCCAGGATCTTGAGCGGCAGGCCTTCGACCAGGTCAAGGTTCTGCTGGGCGCTGATGCGCCAGCGGCGCTTGCCCTGCGCCTGCAGCAGGAACACGTCGTAGGAATCGAAGTGCGGGCCGACGCCGCCGCCGTCGCTGGCGTAGCTCACCATCAGGTCATCGAGGCGGGCGTCCGGCACGAAGCGGAACTGGCGCAGCAGTTCGTCGGCGCGCTCGTCGTGCAGGTTCACGCCCTGGACCAGCATGGTCCATTCGCGTTCGCTGCGCTCCGGCAGTTCGGTCAGCGGGCCGTGCTGCATGTCCCACTGGCCGCCGCGCAGGGTGACCAGGCGCGATTCGACGTAGTTCTGGCGCGCCAGTTCGGCAAGTTTTGCAAAGCTGAGGAGGGGCTTGAAGCCGGGGATCGCCTGGCGGATCAGCAGCGGTTTCTTGTGCCAGTAATCGCGCAGGAACTGGGCGGGAGTAATATTCCCGAGAAGCTGTAATTTTTTCATGCGCCATTATAACCAGCCTGGCAAGTGCGGCGGCTGGCTAGGGGTATAATCCGGGGCTTACAACGAAAGGATCTGCGATGAAGATTGCCAAGAATACGGTCGTGTCGGTCAACTACAAGCTGTCGGACGCCCAGAACAACCTGATCGAGGAAGGCTCCCAGCCGATGGTGTACCTGCACGGCGGCTACGAAAACACCCTGCCGAAGATCGAAGAAGAGCTCGACGGCAAGGAAGTAGGCTATTCGTCGACGATCCAGGTCGAGCCGGAAGACGCCTTCGGCGACTACGATCCGGAACTGGTGAAGGTCGAAGACCGCAAGCGCCTGCCCGAGCCGCTCGAAGTCGGCATGCAGTTCGAAGGCGTGGCCGAAGGCGTGGACGACGAGCCGACCATCTTCACCGTGACCGACATCGCCGACGACAAGGTGGTGCTGGACGGCAACCATCCGCTGGCCGGCATGGCCCTGCGCTTCGACTTGTCGGTGATCGACGTGCGTGAGGCCAGCCCGGAAGAAGTCGCCCACGGCCACGTGCACGGCGCGCACGGTCACCACCACGAAGAAATCGAAGACAGCGAAGAGGGCGACCACTTCCGCAGCAAGCCGCTGTAATCGATTCGCGCCTGCGGCGCCGGGATGCGCTGCGGGATTCGCGACAGACTTGGGTCCCGGCCTGCGCCGGGATGACGGCTCAACAGATAACGCTGAGAATGGCGTTGGCGAAAGACCGTCGTTCCCGCGCAGGCGGGAACCCAATTTAGCTTGAGCAGCCGCTAGCGCAACGTCTCGCCCAGCGAAAACACATTCTCCCCCTTGCTCGTCACCTGCACCTCCACCGCGTGCGCTCCGACGGACAGGTGACCCAGGTTGGCGCGCCATTCGATCGCCGGCCGCGCTTCCTTCGGCAGTTCCGCGCTGTCCACCACCAGTACCCGCCCCTTGAAACCGGCCGCCCGCTGCTGCAGTTGGCGGCGCGTCGCGGCAAAGCCGTCCTGGCCGCTGGGCGTGCGCTGCAGCAGGGCGCGCAGTCCGTTGGCCGGCTGCAACAGGGGCTGCATGTTCCCTTCCGCGAACAGCACCAGCGCATCGACCTTGTCCTGCTTGGCGATCGCGAACAGGCGGTTGAGCCAGAAGCGGTTGGCCACGGTCCGGTCCTCGTATTCGCTGTTGCGTCCCGCCGCCGCCAGGTAATGATTGTTGGCCGCGGGCAGGTTGATGGTGGCGTACATCACCTTGCCCACCTGCCAGTGGGCGTTCTCGGCATAGCTGCGAAAGCGCGGGCTGCTCGACAGGCGGGTCAAGGGCAGCTTGGCCCTGCCGAGCGACTCCGGCTCGCTGTAGAACAGCTCGCGCAGCCGGTTCAGGCGTTCGATCGCATTGGTACGGCCCGCCGAATTGCGGCAGCCGGTCCAGTCGTCGCCGCTCAAGGACAGGATCACCGGGCGCCTGGCCCTGTCGAACAGGTCGCGCCGCTTCTGGTAGAGGCGGTCGCCGCAGGCTTCTTCGGCGCCCTTGATGCCGGTGACGACCAGGAAGGCCAGGTCGGGGTCCTTGGCCTCGAGCAGGACTTCCTTGAGCGCCGCTTCTCCGCCCTCGGCCGCGCGCTGGCCCGCCACCATGAAACGGTGGGCATCGGGATCCTTGAGCACCTCGGCCGCCTTCTTCCTGTCGCGGGCGAGCGCCGGCGCCGCGGCCACCGCAACCGCAAGCAGGCTCGCGAGGAGGAAGGAACGGCGCGCCGGCATCAGGCGACGAGCCGCTTCAGCTCGTAGAGCCGTTCCAGTGCTTCGCGTGGGCTCAAGGCGTCCGGGTCGATGGCCGCGAGGGCCTGCTGCAATTCGTCGTTCGCGCGGTTCTCCGGGGCCGGGCTGGCCGCCGCGCTGTGCTCCGCTTCCTCGGCGGGGGCCGCGAACAGGTCGAGCTGCGGCGTCGTGTCCAGCGCCTGCGATTCCAGGCGCGCCAGGTGCTTGCGCGCGGCCCGGATCACCGCGGGCGGCACGCCTGCCAGTTGCGCCACCTGCAGGCCGTAGCTTTGCGAGGCGGGGCCGTCCTGCACCGCGTGCAGGAACACGATGCTGTCCTTGTGCTCCACGGCCGACAGGTGCACGTTGACCGCGCTCGGGTGGGTTTCCGGCAGCTGGGTCAGCTCGAAATAGTGGGTCGCGAACAGCGTGAAGCTGCGGCTGGTCTCGATCAGGTGGCGCGCGATCGCCCAGGCCAGCGCCAGGCCGTCGAAGGTGGAGGTGCCGCGGCCGACTTCGTCCATCAGCACCAGCGACTGCTCGGTGGCGCCGTTCAGGATCGCCGCCGACTCGGTCATCTCGACCATGAAGGTGGAGCGCCCGTTGGCCAGGTCGTCGCTGGCGCCGATGCGGGTGAAGATGCGGTCGATCGGGCCGATCGTGGCGCTCGTGGCGGGGACGTAGCTGCCCACGTAGGCCAGCAGCGTGATCAAGGCCACCTGGCGCATGAAGGTCGATTTACCGCCCATGTTCGGGCCGGTGATCAGGAGCATGCGGCGCTCGTTCGCCAGGCGGCAATCGTTGGCGATGAAGCGCTCGATCTGGTTTTCCACCACCGGATGGCGGCCTTCGACGATGGTCAGGCAGGGCTCGTCCACCAACTGGGGCGCGCACCAGTTGTTGCGCACCGCGTGGCTGGTGAGGGCCACCAGGGTGTCGAGCTGGGCCAGGCCGCCGGCGACCGACTGCAGGCAGCCGATGAAGGGCGCCAGCTCGCCCAGCAGGGCGTCGTACAGCATCTTCTCGCGGGCGAGGGCGCGGTCCTGGGCCGACAGCGCCTTGTCCTCGAACGCCTTGAGTTCCGGCGTGATGTAGCGCTCGCAGTTCTTCAGGGTCTGGCGGCGGCGGTAGTCTTCCGGCACCTTGTCGGCCTGGCCGTTGGTGACTTCGATGTAGAAGCCGTGCACCCGGTTGTACTCGACGCGCAGGTTGGCGATGCCGGTGCGGGCACGCTCGCGCGCCTCCAGGTCGACCAGGAACTGGCCGGCGTTCTCGGACAGCGCGCGCAGTTCGTCGAGCTCGGCGTCGAAGCCGCGCGCGAACACGCCGCCGTCGCGCACCATCACGCTGGGCTCTTCCATGATCGCGCGGCTGAGCAGGTCGAGGCAGGCCTCGGGCGGGGCCAGCAGGTCGTGGATTTCGCGCAGCAGGCTGGTGTCGCCCGGGACGAAGCAGCGCGCCACCCCTTCGCGCAGGGCCGGCAGCTGCTTGAGCCCGTCGCGCAGGCAGGACAGGTCGCGCGGGCGCGCCGACAGCAGGGCGATGCGGGTGGTGATGCGTTCGATGTCGGGCACGTTCGACAGCAGGGCCGACAGGCCGTGGGTTGCATCCGCCTGGGCGAGCGCGGCGATCGCCTCGTGGCGCGAGCGCGCCACGCGCTGGTTGCGGCGCGCGTGGTGCAGCCAGTGGCGCAGCATGCGCGAGCCCATCGCGGTGCGGCAGCCGTCCAGCAGCGAGAACAGGGTCGGCGCTTCCTGGCCGCGGATGGTTTCGGTCAGTTCCAGGTTGCGGCGTGTGGCGGCGTCCAGGCCGATGTATTCGTTTTCGGTTTCGCAGGCCAGGCTCTTGACGTGTCCCAGGGACCGACCTTGCGTGGATTGCGCATAGCGCAGCAGCGCGCCGGCCGCGCCAAACGCCGCGCCCATGCCGTCCGCGCCGAAGCCGGTCAGCGTGGCCACGCCCAGCTGCTCGAGCAGGGCGCCGTGGCCCTTGAGGACGTCGAAGTGCCATTCCGGGACGCGGTTGGTATGCGCCACCGGCTCGGACTCGAACAGGTCGGCGCAGTCCGCGCGCAGGATCTCGGCCGGCGCGATGCGCTCGAGTTCATGCGCCAGGCGCGCCTCGACCGTGCGCTGGTCTCCCGAGAATTCCATCAGGCGCAGCACGCCGCTGGCCAGCGACAGCCAGGACAGGCCGACGGTGACGTTCTTGCGCTGCGCGAGGATGCACAGCGCCAGCAGCGGGCGGTCGGCCTTTTCCGGCAGCAGGTCGCTGTCGGTCAGTGTGCCGGGGGTGACCACGCGCACCACCTTGCGCTCCACCGGTCCCTTGGACAGGGCCGGGTCGCCGATCTGCTCGCAGATCGCACAGGATTCGCCGATTTTCACCAGCTTGGCCAGGTAGCCGTCGAGCGAGTGGAAGGGCACGCCGCACATCTTGATCGGCTGGCCGTTCGAGGTGCCGCGCGCGGTCAAGGTGATGCCGAGCAGGCGCGCCGCTTTTTCCGCGTCGTCGTGGAACAACTCGTAGAAATCGCCCATGCGGTAGAACACCAGCATGGTGGGGTAATCGGCCTTGATGCGCAGGTATTGCTGCATCATGGGAGTGACTTTTTCCGTCGTGCCGGTCTTCAGGGCGGCGGCGTTGATTTCGTTGGGAGCGTTCATGTGGTCGTGATTCGGTACGGCAAGACGGGTGTTGGCCCGGGCTCGTCATTTTACCGCGATCGGTCAAGCCGGCGCTGTAAAACGGACATGCCGGCAGCGCGGTGGCGCTTGCCGTGTCTTGCAACGGGTAGGTGCATATATGTACGCATAGTATCGAATGTTGTCAAAACTCTACAATTCTCCGACAAAAACCGCCTAGTTCCAGACATGCCGCAGGCTTATCCTCGCTCACAACCAAACTCGTGGAGGAACGCCGATGACCATCAAAAAAATACTTGTCCTGGGCATGATCAGCTCAGCCTGCCTGCTTGCCGCATGCGGAGGCGACACGCTCGACGAGGCACCGCCAC
This sequence comes from Massilia sp., assembly GCF_046293535.1. Classification (NCBI taxonomy): domain Bacteria; kingdom Pseudomonadati; phylum Pseudomonadota; class Betaproteobacteria; order Burkholderiales; family Oxalobacteraceae; genus Massilia; species Massilia sp. The sequence goes on from NZ_JBKBOV010000039.1 coordinate 13,105, forward strand.
AGATCAGCGCCAGCTTCGCCGATTCGCTCGACGGCTGGGTGGGCGAGTTCGCCGATTACGAGGACGCGACGGCGCCGACCGAGGTCGTGTGGGGGCTGCGTCCGCTGCCGGCGCCCTTGTCGGGCCAGGCCTATTACACGGCCGGGACCAACCGCAGCGACGACCTGTTCATCTATAGCAGGAAGAAGTTCGTCGGCTATGCGCCGTCTTCCTCCTACCTGTTGCGCTTCGAGATCGAGATCGCCAGCAACCAGTCGTCCGGCTGCGTCGGCGTCGGCGGCGCCCCGGGCGAAAGCGTCTACGTGGTCGCGGGCGCGGCGCCGACGGAACCGAAAACCGTCCAGGTCAACGGCGAGTGGAGGGTCAACCTCGACCGCGGCAACCAGGCCACGCCTGGCCCCGCGTCCCAGGTGCTCGGCAACGTCGCCAACGCCGTACCGGACTGCGGCCCCCAGGTCTACCAGGCCAAGGTGCTGAAAAGCACGGCCCCACTGGCGGTCACCAGCAATGCCAACGGCGAGATCTGGGTCTTCTTCGGGATCGATTCCGGCTTCGAGGCGCGCAGCGCCGTGTTCTACAAGTCGATCAAGGTCGCTGTCGAGCCGGCAAGCAAGCCATAACCGGGCTCGCCGCGGCGCTCATGCCAGGCTGCAGTCGCCCGTGACCGCAGGCTTGCCGCCTGCTTCCACCACGAATCCGCCCGCTGCCGGCGCGGCGCGCAGCACGACCGAACTGCCCAGGGGCACCGGCGCGCGGAAGCGGCATTCGATGCGGACGGCATGGCGGCCGCGCTCGTTCTCCAGCGCCGCGCAGCTCGACGCCAGCGTGTGCATGCCATGGATGATCGGCCTGCGCATGCCCATCAGGCGTGCGCTCCAGCCGGCCAGGTGGATCGGATTCCAGTCGCCGGACAGGCGTGCGTAGCGGCGGCCGGCCGCGGCGTCCAGCGTCCAGTGCGCCAGGGCGCGGCCGGACAGCGCGGGGCCGGCTTCCGGCGGCCTGGCGCCGTCCCGTTTGCCGCGCCGGACCAGGTAGGTGCTGGCGCAGCTGAACACCGGCGCACCATGCGCGCTGCCGCTGGTCTCCAGCACGCAGCGCAGGGCGCCGCTGGCGGACGGCGGCAGCAGGCGCAGCACGGTGCGCAGCACCAGCGCCTGGCCAGGCGCGGCCGCGCCGTGCTCCTCGAGTGTGTTCTCCATGTGCACCAATCCAACGATCCGGAACGGAAAGCGCGGATCGAGCATGCTTGCCAGGTGCGCGCGCTGCGCAAGCAGGTACCACCAGGTGAGCGGCACCCGTTCGCCCGCGAAGCCGAAGGCCGTGCGGTAGCGCGCGACCTCGTCCAGCGGCAGGCGGTCGAGCCGGTACTCGGTGACGAGTTCCGGCAGCAGGGCGGGCAGGGGGCGCCGCGGGCGCTTGAACAGCGCCCGCAGCAGCGTGACAGGCCCCATGGCCGGCAGCGCCGGCACGTGGGCGGGTGAAGCAGGGGGCATCAGCCTTCGGCGACGCGTCGCGCGATGTGCGCCAGCGCCGCGTCCACCTGGTCGATCAGGATCAGGCACAGGTCGCCGGCCTGCAGGCGCGACAGCGCGCGGTCGATCGCGACGAATTCGCCGTCGATCTCCTCGACGTGGCTGGCGCGGGTGGCGCCGACCAGGCCGCGGCGCAGGAGCGCCACGACTTCGCCGTCGGCGCGGCCGCGCTGGCACTGGTCCTGGTACAGCAGCACTTCGTCAAACGCCTTGCCGAGGATTTCGGTCTGCTGGGTGATGTCCTGGTCGCGGCGATCGCCGGCGCCGCTGATCACCACCGAGCGGCGCTCGCCCGGCATGCCTTCGACGGCATTGACCAGCGCGGCGATCGCGTCGGGGTTGTGGCCATAGTCGGCGATGACGGTGGCGCCGCGGTAGTCGAACACGTTGAAGCGGCCCGGCGCGTTGTCGCTCTCGCCCACAAACGTCTTCAGGCCGAGGCGAATCTTGTCCCAATCGGTGCCCACGGCCCAGGCCGCGGCCACCGAGGCCAGCACGTTCTCGACCTGGAAGCCGACCGTGCCGCCCCGCGTGATCGGCACCTCGAGCAGCGGCACGCGCTGTTCGAACGTGCCCTGGGCGGCGACCAGCTGGCCGTCCTCCACGAAGACGACGCGGCGGCCCTGGGCGCGGTGCATGGCCATGAGCGGGTGGCCGACATCGAGCGCGAAGAAGGTGACGTCGCCGCGGGTCACTTCGGCCATGGCGGCCACCGCCGGGTCGGCCGCGTTCAGCACGGCCATGCCCCCGGGCGCCACGTTCTGCACGATCACGCGCTTGAGCACCGCCAGGTCTTCCAGCGTGGTGATGTAGTTCAGGCCCAGGTGGTCGCCGGCGCCGATGTTGGTCACCACCGCCACCTGGCAGCGATCGAAAGCGAGACCCTCGCGCAGCAGGCCGCCGCGCGCGGTCTCGAACACGGCGGCGTCGACGTCCGGGTGCAGCAGCACGTTGCGGGCGCTGCGCGGACCCGAGCAGTCGCCGCTGTCGATGCGGCGCCCTTCGATGTAGACGCCGTCGGTGTTGGTCATGCCGGTGCGCAGTCCAGACGCCGTCAACAGGTGCGCGATCAGGCGCACGGTGGTGGTCTTGCCGTTGGTGCCGGTCACGGCGACCACCGGGATGCGGCCGTCGTCGCCGGGCGCGAACAGGGTGTCCATGATGGCTTCGCCGATCGGGCGGGGCTTGCCGAACGAGGGCGACAGGTGCATGCGCAGGCCGGGAGCGGCGTTGACTTCGACGATGCCGCCGTTCTGCTCCTCGATGGGGTGAAGCACGCTGTCGCACACCAGGTCGACGCCGCAGATGTCCAGGCCGACCATGTGGGCGGCGGCGATGCAGCGCTCGGCGACCTCCGGGTGGACGTCGTCGGTCACGTCGGTGGCGGTGCCGCCGGTGGACAGGTTGGCGTTATTGCGCAGCACCACGCGCTGGCCCTTGCCGGGCACCGAGTCGGCGGTCATGCCGTGCTTGGCCAGCGTGGCCAGGGCGATGTCGTCGAAGCGGATCTTGGTCAGCGAGGTGGCATGGCCATCGCCGCGGCGCGGATCCTTGTTGACCTGCTCGACCAGTTCGCGCACGCTGTGCACGCCGTCGCCCACCACCTGGGGCGGATCGCGGCGCGCCGCGGCCACCAGCTTGTCGCCGATGACCAGCACGCGGTAGTCGTGGCCCGGCAGGTAGCGCTCCACCAGGATGTCGTCGCGGAATTCCGAGGCCGCGTGAAAGCCGGCGGTGAGCTGTTCCTTCGTCGTGACGTTGACGGTCACGCCCTTGCCCTGGTTGCCGTCCTTCGGCTTGATCACGACCGGCAGGCCGATTTCGAGCGCGGCGGCCCAGGCGTCTTCCGGGTCGCTCACGCTGCGGCCCATCGGCACGGGCACGCCGGCGGCATCGAGCAGCTTCTTGGTCAGTTCCTTGTCCTGGGCGATGGTCTCGGCGATCGCGCCGGTGGCGTCGATCTCGGCGGCCTGGATGCGGCGCTGGCGGCTGCCCCAGCCGAACTGCACCAGGCTGCCTTCGGTCAGGCGGCGGAAGGGGATGTTGCGGGCGACGGCTGCCTGCACGATTGAACCCGTGGACGGGCCAAGACGCACGTCCTCGTCGACTTCGCGCAGTTTCGCCAGGGCGCCCGGCAGGTCGAAGGCGGTGTCGTTGCGGGCCGCTTCGACCAGTTGCCGGGCCAGTTCGAGGGCCAGGCGGCCGACGTCTTCCTCGCTGTACTCGACCACGACCTGGTAGATGCCGCGCTCGACGGTGGCGGTGGTGCGGCTGAAGGTGACCGGGCAGCCGGCTTCGGCCTGCAGGGCCAGGGCCACGCGTTCGAGCACCTGGGCCAGCGGCACGGTGCCGTCGTGGCCGTAGGGCTGCAGTTCGCCCACCTGCGGAAAGCGCGCGCGCAGGCGCGTCTCGAAGCCTTCCAGCCCGCGGATCGATTCTTCGTCAAGCGTGCAGGAGACGATCGCTTCCACCGAGGTGTGATGGCTCCACAGATTTGGGCCGCGCAGGGCCCGTACACGAGATACTTCCATAAACCTTCAGTCTTCTATTTAGTGGATCGTTTTCTTCGGGGTGGCGTCGAAGGCGCACAGGCCGCCGCAGATGAGGTCGGAGGGCACGCCCAGCGCCCAGGCGGCCGCCACGGCCGCCAGCACGCTGTCCGGGTGCTTCACGGTCGCCGGCGGGATCCTGGACAGGTCGAGCAAGACGTCTTCCGTATCGAAGCCTTCGGCCAGCACGATGCGGTTGTCGCGCACGAACACCACGCGTTCGCCCTGCGCGCGATGGTTCGCGACGACCGGGTTGTTCTCGTCGAGGGCGTAGAAGATCACGCGGCCGTCCGACAGTTCCGCCAGCGCGGCAACCTGTTCGTTGGCCGCGTTCAGCACCGCGGTGCCTTCCGACAGGACCACGTCGACCTGGCTGCGGATCACGTTGCGCAGGGCGTCCTGGTCCTGGATGTGGAAGTCACGCACGTCCGCCAGGCCTTCCATGTCGGTGACGATGCCGACCAGGCAGCGGTCGTAGGGCAGGCCCTCCGCCAGGATCGAGCGCGCGTTCGACTCGAACACGGCGGTCTGCACGGTGCGGTTGATCAGGAGGCGCTGGCCGGCCTCGACACCGGTCGAATCGCGGTTCGAGACCTGGCGCGCGTCGAGGTACAGGCCTTCGCCGTTGGCCACGCCGACGTGCTTGCCGGTGATGTGGACCAGGCAGCCCACCAGGCGCGCGATCAGGCTGGTGCCGAGGGTGCCGGTGACGCCCACCACCGGGATGCGCCCGGTTTCGCCGTCGGCGAACAGGTGCTCGACGATGGCCTTGCCCACGTTGCGCGGCTGGCCGCTGGCCGGCTTGATATGGGCCAGCAGGCCCGGGCTCGAATTGACTTCGATGATGGCGCCGCGCTGTTCTTCCAGAGGACGCGAGATGTCCTCGCATACCAGGTCGATGCCGGCGATGTCCAGGCCGACGATGCGCGCCGCCAGCGCGGCGGCGTGGGCGACCGAAGGGTGGACCAGGTCGGTGACGTCGTCGGCGACGTTGCCGTTCACCTGGATCAGCACTTTCTGCCCAAGCTGCGGCACGGACTCGGGCGTGAGGCCCTGGCGCTGCAGGTCCAGCATGATCTCGCTGTCGTGCGGGTTGACGCGGCCGAGCGGGTGTTCCTCGCTCTCGCCGCGGCGCGGGTCGGTGTTGATCTGGCTGTCGCACAGTTCGACGACGGTTTGCCTGCCGTCGCCGGTCACCCAGAGCGACTCGCCCCTGGCGGCGGCCACCACCTCGCGGCCGACCACCAGCAGGCGGTGCTCGTTGCCGGGGATGAAGCGCTCGACCAGCACCGCCGTGCTGTCGCCGGCTTCCGAGGCGATCGCATAGGCGGCAAGCACCTCGGCCTCGCTCATCAGGTTGAGGGTCACGCCGCGCCCATGGTTGGCGTCGACCGGCTTGACCACGACCGGCAGGCCGATGTCCTGGGCTTCTTCCCAGGCTTCTTCGGCGCTCCGCACCAGGGCGCCTTCCGGCACCGGCACGCCGCAGGAGGCGAGCAGGGTCTTGGTCAGGTCCTTGTCGCTGGCGATGCCTTCGCCGATGGCGCTGGTGCGGTCGGTCTCGGCGGTCCAGATGCGGCGCTGGGCCGCGCCGTGGCCGAGCTGCACCAGGTTGCCTTCGGTGAGGCGGATCGAGGGGATGCGGCGCTCGGTGGCGGCGTCGACGATGTGGGCGGTCGACGGACCCAGGCACCAGCGGTCGACCAGTTCGGTCAGGGCCTGCACCGTGGCGGCCATGTCGAAGGGCGTGTCGTTGATGGCCGCCATGATCAAGCGGTGGCCCGCCTCGAGGGCGGCGCGGCCGACGATCTCGTCGCGGGTGCGGAACGCCATCTTGTAGACGCCGCGCTCTCCGGTCGAGCGGGTCTTGCCGAAGCCGGCCTTCATGCCCGCCATGTTCTGCAGTTCGAGCACGATGTGCTCGAGGATGTGGCCGGCCCAGGTGCCGTCGCGCAGGCGTTCCAGGAAGCCGCCGCGGGTGCCGACACCACAGCGGTGTTCGACCAGGCCCGGCAGCCAGGCGGTCAGGCGTTCAGTAAAGCCGGGCAGTTTGTTCGAGGGGAAGTCTTCGAGTTCCCCAATGTCGAGCCAGGCCTCGATCACCGGTCGGTAGGTCCAGATGTTCGGGCCGCGCAGGTGGGTCACGCGGAGGAACTTGATGTCGTTCTTCTTGTTCATGAAAAAATGTCTGTGCCAGCCGCGCGCTCGCGCGCAAGCCTGGCGTTGTCTTTAATTACCTGCCTGCTGCTACGGTACCCAAAGGCGGTTTCCCGCAGCGCACTTCATGTATACTTGCCGGCCCGAAGCTTCACAGGCGCTTACTTTTCTGCCGGAACGCCGCGTTTTGTCATCCAAAGGATACGCAGAAACGTTAAGCCTGTTTGTGGAACGCTTCACGCAACGGGCACTCCGGCAATCCTGTGCATTGCCAAGCCCCGCCGCTGCTTGTACCCCACCAGAACCAATGCCTGATCTCGGGCGCAAACCATGACAACTCAACAACCCGCTATTCCGTCGTCCCTGGCGGTCTCCGCCAATGTTTTGCCCGAACATTGGCAAAATGACGTTGCGAAACAGCTTGCACCAGGGGAAAACGTTTTAACCGGCGTCGAGGTTGACCTCGATGCGAAATTACATTTCCGGAAGGGCCTGGTGGTGGTCACCAGCCGCCGTTTGCTGGCCAAGGTGCCGGGCGAAGATGCCTGGCGCGACTGGACTTTCCACTCCGGCCTGGCCTTGCGCCACCACGACCATGCCGGTGTCGGCCATCTCGAACTGGTCGATAGCGAAGGCCTGTTGGGCGCCTGGCGCTTCACGCTGGGCCAGAACCTGGGCGCGATCCGGGTCGTCGACCACTTCAATGAACAGCTGAAAAGCGTCGTCTCCGGCGTGCCGGTGACGCCGCCGGAGCAGCACACCTGCCCGAGCTGCAAGGCCCCGCTGGAAGCGGACGACGCCGAGTGCGCGGTGTGCGCCAAGGTGCTGCACACGCCGCCGTCGACCTGGACCCTGTTCCGCCTGTGGCGTTTCGCCCGGCCCTACAAGGGCCAGCTGCTGCTGGGCTTCCTCCTGATGGTGGGCTCGACCGGCGCGCACATGATCCCCCCGTATCTGACCAAGCCGCTGATGGACAACGTCCTGATCCCGTACCAGAACGGCCAAGTCATCGATACTTCGCTCGTCTATGTATATATGGGCGGCCTGTTCGGGGCGGCGCTGCTGGCCTGGGCGCTGGGTTGGGGCAAGACCTACGTGCTGGCGCTGGCGTCGGAGCGCATCAGCGCCGACCTGCGCTCGACCACCTACGAGCACCTGCTTCGCCTGTCGCTGGAATACTTCGGCGGCAAGCGCACCGGCGACCTGATGTCGCGCATCGGCAGCGGCTCGGACCGGATCAGCGTGTTCCTGTCGCTGCACCTGCTCGACTTCCTGTCCGACGTCCTCCTGATCATCATGACGGGCGTGATCCTGTTCAGCATGAATCCCTGGCTGGCGCTGGTGACCCTGGTGCCGCTGCCCTTCATCGCCTGGATGATCCACGTGGTGCGCGACAGGCTGCGCACCGGTTTCGAGAAGATCGACCGCGTGTGGGGCGAGGTGACCAACGTGCTGGCCGATACCATCCCGGGCATCCGCGTGGTCAAGGCCTTTGCCCAGGAAAAGCGCGAAGCGGCGCGCTTCCGCGAAGCGAACAAGCACAACCTGGCCGTCAACGACAAGTTGAACAAGGTCTGGTCGCTGTTCTCGCCGACCGTCTCGCTGCTGACCGAAATGGGGCTGCTGGTGATCTGGATCTTCGGCATCTGGCAAGTCTCGCGCGGCGACATCACGGTCGGCACGCTGACCGCCTTCATCGCCTACAGCGGCCGCTTCTATGTGAAGCTCGACTCGATGAGCCGCATCGTGTCGGTGACCCAGAAATCGGCCTCGGCGGCCAAGCGCATCTTCGACATCCTGGACCATGTGTCGAGCGTGCCGGACCCGGTTAACCCGGTGAAGGTGGATAAGGTCGCGGGCAACATCGAGCTGCGCGAAGTCGGTTTCCGTTACGGCAATCGCGCGGTCAACCGCGGCATCTCGCTCAAGATCCGCGCCGGCGAGATGGTCGGCCTGGTCGGCCATTCGGGTTCGGGCAAGAGCACCCTGGTCAACCTGATCTGCCGCTTCTACGACGTGGCCGAAGGGGCGATCCTGCTCGACGGCACCGACATCCGCTCGTTCGCGGTGGCGGATTACCGCCGCCACATCGGCCTGGTGCTGCAGGAACCCTTCCTGTTCTTCGGGACCATCGCCGAGAACATCGCCTACGGCAAGCCGGGCGCCACGCGCGAAGAGATCATCGCGGCGGCGCGCGCGGCCCACGCCCACGAGTTCATCCTGCGCCTGCCACAGGGCTACGATTCGATGGTGGGGGAGCGCGGCCAGGGCTTGTCGGGCGGCGAGCGCCAGCGTATCTCGATCGCGCGCGCGCTGCTGATCGATCCGCCGATCCTGATCCTGGACGAAGCGACGTCCTCGGTGGACTCGGAAACCGAAAAAGAGATCCAGAAGGCGCTCGACAACCTGGTGCAGGGCCGCACCACGATCGCCATCGCCCACCGCCTGTCCACGCTGCACCGGGCCGACCGCCTGGTGGTGCTGGACCGCGGCGTGGTGGTGGAAGAGGGCAGCCACGACGAGTTGATGGCGCGCGAGGGCGCCTACCACCGCCTCTACGAAGCGCAGGCGCGCAACGTGGATGGGGAACCGGACGACAAGGAAGATTAAATGAGCAGTACTTTCCAACTACGGCGCGACAGCTTCGGCAAGCTGGTATTGACCACGCTCGAGGGCGAGGAGCACGTCGGCGTCATCCCGGTGCGGGCCTTCCCGATCCAGGCGCCGACGCGCGGCATCTCCCTGGTGCGCGAGGGCGGCAAGGAAGTGGCCTGGATCGACGACCTGGCCGGCGTGCCGGAGCAGGTGCGTACGCTGATCCAGGAAGAAATCGAGGGCCGCGAGTTCATTCCCGAGATCCTGAGGATCAAGGACGTGTCGAGCTTTGCCACGCCCTGCACCTGGTTCGTGACGACCGACCGCGGCGACACCGAGTTCGTGCTGAAGGTGGACGAGGACATCCGGCGCATCGGCGACACCTCGCTCTTGATCGCGGATAACCACGGCATCAACTTCCTGGTGCGCGACATGTTCCGCATCGACAAGCACAGCCGCAAGATCCTGGACCGCTTCCTGTAAGGCGCGTCCCATTTGCCATCCGTGCTACCGTTTTCCCTTCGATTCGCCAGGGGAAACGGCAATGCAACGGACAGCACTGGTGGTGGGCGCAAGCGGGATCGGGGGCAGCTATACGGCAAAGGCCCTGGTGGCGGACGGCTGGCAAGTCCTTGGACTGGCGCGCCGTCCCGGTCATGGTATTCCGGGCGTGACGCCGGTCGCGGCCGACCTGCTCGACGAAGCCGGGCTGGCTGCGGCACTCGCCGATGTGTCGCCCACCCACGTCTTCATCACTACCTGGATGCGCCAGGCAACCGAGGCCGAGAACATCCGGGTGAACGCGGCCATGGTGCGCAACCTGCTCTCTAGCCTGTCCGGCAAGAAGACGCTGCGCCATGTCGCCCTGGTCACCGGCCTGAAGCATTATCTCGGCCCCTTCGAAGCCTATGCGGCTTCCGGCACGCTGCCGGACACGCCGCTGCGCGAAAGCCAGCCGCGCCTGCCCGTCGAGAATTTTTATTACGCCCAGGAAGATGAAGTCTACGCTGCGGCCGAGCGCGACCGCTTCACCTGGAGCGTGCACCGCCCGCACACCGTCATCGGCATGGCGGTCGGCAATGCCATGAACCTGGGCACCACCTTGGCCGTGTACGCCACCATCTGCAAGGAAACCGGGCGCCCGTTCCGGTTCCCGGGCTCCGGCGCGCAGTGGAACGGCCTGTCCGACGTCACCGATGCGCGCATGCTCGCCGGACAGCTGGTCTGGGCGGCCAATACCGACGCGGCGCGCAACCAGGCCTTCAACATCGTCAACGGCGACCTGTTCCGCTGGAGCTGGTTGTGGGGCCGCATCGCCGACTGGTTCGGCGTGCAGGCCGCGGGCTTCGACGGCAGCGTCCAGCCGCTCGAAGCGGCGATGGCGAACGATCACGCCTTGTGGCGCGACATCGCCGCGCGCCATGGCCTGGTGGAAGCCGAGCTCGAGCGCCTGGCCTCGCCCTGGCATACCGACCTCGACCTGGGCCGCCCGATCGAGGTGATGACCGACATGGCGCGCAGCCGCAAGCTCGGGTTTGCGGCCTACCAGGCCACCGACGACTCCTTCTTCGACCTGTTCGCCCAGTTGCGCGCGGCCCGCCTGATTCCTTGACGCCTGCTGGCCGTGCTGTGCAATTGGGTCCCGGCCTGCGCCGGGACGACGATCTTCAGGGTCACGATCAGAACAAGGTCAATGTCGTTTCATAGTTTGCTTTAGAACGTCCTCCCGGCGAAGGCCGGGACCCAAGTGCGAGCAGCCGCTTGCAGCGCCAGCTGTCCAATGCTAAAGTCGTTAACACATTAACGAAAATGGGCGATCGCGCTGTCATGCAACCCGAACATATCTCGATCCCGGCCGGCCGGATCCCGGTCGAAGCCAGCTGCTGGTCCGTACCCGGCGCAGCCGCCACCGTCATCCTGCACCCCGCCACCGCGGTCACGCAGGACTATTACGCGCCCTTTGCGGCCTGGCTCGCCGGGCGCGGATTCAACGTCCTCACCTACGACTACCGCGGCACCGGCCGCTCGCGCCCGCACAGCCTGCGCGGCTTCGAGGCGAGCATGAGCGACTGGATCGATCAGGACGTCGCCGCCGCCACCCGCTGGGCCGAAGCGCGCTTCCCCGGTCTGCCGCTGCTGGCGGTCGGGCACAGCGTGGGTGGACACGCGATCGGCCTGTCGCCCGAGACCGCGCGCCTGCGCGCCGCGGTGCTGGTGGCTTCCCACGCCGGCGCCAGCCACACGGTGCGCGGCTTCGGCGAGCGCCTGCGGGTGCGCTTCGTGCTGCGCGTGCTGGCGCCGCTCCTGTGCGCGCTGTTCGGCTACATGCCGGGCCGGCGCATCGGGCTGGGCGAAGACCTGCCGCGCGGCGTCATGCTGCAGTGGGCCGGTTGGACCGCGCTGCCGCGCTACTTCTTCGATGATCCGGCAGTCGACGCCGCGCGCCGCATGGCCCGGGTCGACATTCCCGTGCTGGTGCTGGGCTTCGACGACGATCCCTGGGCCAATCCGGTGGCGGTCGACATGCTGGTGTCGCACCTGGTCAATGCCCGGGTGGAGCGCCGCCACGTTGATCCGCATGTGGCCGGCGTGCCGGCCGTGGGGCACATGGGCTTCTTCCGGCGCCGCTGCGAAGCCGTGCTGTGGCCGCAGGTGGCCGACTGGCTGCATGCCCGGGCGGGGCAGGCGAGGGAGGCCGGACATGCGTCCCGCTAAACCCCGTTTCGTCCAGCTGCTGGGCCGCGCCCAGCGCGCGCTGCAGCGCTGGATCGAGGCGCGTCCCGAATCCTGGGAGGGCATCAGCGCGGCCCAGGTCGGCCTGCTGTTCGTATTGCGATCGCGCGGCGATGCGGCGGTCGGCGAAATCGCCCTTGAGCTCGGCGTGGCGCCGGCGGCCGTCACCAACTTGTCCAAGCGCATGCAGGCGGCCGGCATGGTCGAGCGCGTCGCCGATGCGCGCGATGCGCGCCTGACGCGCCTGCGCATGACGGGCGCCGGCGGCGCGGCCAGCGAACGTGCCGGCGAGGTGCTGGTCGAGCTGAATGCGCGGCTGAGCGAAGGGTTCACGCTTGAAGAACTGCAGACCGTGGCGCGCTGGCTGGCCCAGGCCGCCGCGCTGGAGCCGGGAACGGCGCGGGATTGACCCGGCCGTTCGACAGCCAGTGTACGTGCGCTCACATACCCGCAGGCAGGGCAGGGGTAGAGTCTTCCCATCCGCTCATGCCTACCGGGAGACCCCATGGATTCGATCAACCGCAACCAGCCGGAACAGAACCGCCTCGACCTCGGCGGCCAGCAGGCCGTGCAGCGCCTCAAGGACATGGCCGAGGATGCCGACAGCTGCTTCTTCGTCACCCAGGGCGGCCTCGGGCCGAGCCGGGGCGTGCGCCCGATGAGCGTGCGCGAGGCGGACGACGCCGGCCAGCTCTGGTTCCTGAGCGCCAGCGACAGCCACAAGAACGCCGAGATCGCGGCCAACCCGGCGGTCAAGCTCTACTTCCAGAAAAACGCCCATGCCGGCTTCCTCGAGCTCGACGGCTATGCCGAGGTGATCACCGACCGCCGGCGCATCAAGGACCTGTGGAACTTCATGCTCAAGACCTGGTTCACCGGGGGCGAGGACGATCCGCGCATCACCGCCATCCGCGTGATCCCGCGCCAGGGCTATTACTGGGACAACAAGCACGGCGACGCCGTGGCCGGCGCCAAGGTGGTGGTCGGCGCGGTGCTCGGCAAGACCCTCGACGACTCGATCGAGGGCCGGCTCAGCTTCTGAAAACCGGGCGCCAGCGATGCCGCAACTGCACTTCGTCGTCGTCACCATCGGCTCGGCCGGCGACCTGTTTCCCTTCATGCGCGTGGCGCTGGCGCTGCGCGAGGCGGGATACCGGGTCAGCATGCTCGGTCCGGTGCAGCACGCGCCCTTCGTGGAGCCGACCGGCCTGGCCTTCCAAGGCCTGCCGGCCGAGGAAGCCGTGCTCGATCATCCCGACCTGTGGCATCCAACGCGCGGCCTGGCGGTGGTGTGGCGCGCCACCCGTCCGGCGATGGCGCGGATTCCCGCTTTTGTCGCGGCGCTGCCGGTGGACGAGCGCATCGTGCTGCTGGCCCATCCGCTGGCGCTGCCGGAAGCGGACCTGTGCCGCGCGCGCCGCCCCGGCCTGAAGGTGGTGGCGGCCTACCTGGCGCCGTCCAACCTGCCGACCGTGCACGACCCGCTCATGCTGGGGCCGTATCCGGTACCGCGCTGGGTGCCGCTGGACGCGCGGCGCTGGCTATGGCGCCGCCTCGGCGACGCCCTGATCAACCCGGTGGCGTTGCCAGACGTCAATGCCGCGCGCGCCGCCCACGGCCTGGCGCCGGTGGCCGACCTGGTCGAGCACATCGTGAAGCTGCCGGACCTGTCGCTGACCCTGTTCCCGGAATGGTTCGCGCCCACGCAAGCCGACTGGCCGCAACCCCTGGCGCGCACCGGCTTTCCGCTGTACGACCCGTCGCCCCAGGCCGAACTGTCGCCGGAAGTGGCGCGCTTCCTGGAAGAGGGGGCGAAACCGGTGGTGTTCACGCCCGGCACCGGCAACCGCCAGGCGGCTTGGTACTTCCGCTGCGCACTCGACGCCTGCGCCCGGCGCGGCCTGCGCGCCATCCTCTTGACGCCGCACCGCGGGCAACTGCCGGCCCAGTTGCCGACGCCGGCGCTGTGGCAGGACTACGTGCCGCTGCGCGCCCTGCTGCCGCACGTGGCCGCGCTGGTGCACCACGGCGGCATCGGCACCACGGCCGAAGCCCTGCGCGCCGGCACGCCGCAACTGGTGGTGCCGCTGGCCCACGACCAGTTCGACAATGCGGCGCGGGTGCGGGCGCTGGGTGCCGGCACCAGCCTGCGTGCTGCGCGCCTGAACGCGCGACGGCTCGAGCGGCGGCTCGCGGAGGTCGTTGGCAATGAAGCCGTGATGGAGGCCGCCCGCAGGGCAGCCACCCTGTGCGTTCCCGCCGACTTGGGGCCGCTGTGCGCGCGACTGGCATCGCTTGCCGCCTGAACTGTTGGGAAGCGCACCGACAATCGGTGTTCGCTGGGATGAAATACGGCATCGACCTCACGATGCCGGGGAATCCATGCGCCACAAGCCGACGCATCACAAGCACGACCATTCTTCCGCCGCCGGCGAAAGCCGCGCAGGCTTCGTCCGGGTGCGCGGCGCCCGCGAACACAACCTGAAGAACGTCGACGTCGACATCCCGCGGGGCAGCCTGGTCGTGTTCACCGGCGTGTCCGGTTCGGGCAAGTCCTCGCTCGCCTTCGGCACGCTGTACGCGGAAGCCCAGCGGCGCTACCTGGAATCGGTCTCGCCCTATGCGCGCCGCCTGTTCCACCAGATGCCGGTGCCCGAGGTCGACGAGATCGACGGCCTGCCGCCGGCGGTGGCACTGCAGCAGCAGCGCGGTTCGCCCACCGCGCGCTCGTCCGTCGGCAGCGTGAGCACGCTGTCGAATTCCCTGCGCATGCTGTACTCGCGCGCCGGCGACTACCCGCCCGGACAGGAGCTCCTGTATGCCGAATCCTTTTCGCCGAACACGCCGGAAGGCGCTTGCCCGCAGTGCTCGGGCCTGGGCCGGGTCTACGAAGTGACGGAACAGTCGCTGGTGCCGGATGACTCGCTCACCATCCGCGAGCGCGCGGTGGCGGCCTGGCCGCCGGCCTGGCACGGCCAGAACCTGCGCGACATCCTGGTCACGATGGGCTATGACGTGGACACGCCCTGGCGCGAGCTGCCGAAGAAGGACCGCGACTGGATCCTGTTCACCGACGAGACCCCGACCGTGCCCGTCTACGCCGGCTTGACGCCCAAGGAAACGAAGGCTGCGCTCCGGCGCAAGGATACCCCGAGCTACCAGGGCACCTTTACCGGTGCGCGCCGCTACGTGCTGCAGACCTTCGCGAATACCGAAAGCGCCTCGATGAAGAAGCGCGTGGCGCGCTACATGGTGAGCACGGAATGCCCGCTGTGCCGCGGCAAGCGCCTGCGCCAGGAAGCGCTGTCGGTGAGCTTTGCCGGCATCGACATCATGGAATTGTCGCGCATGCCGCTGGCACGGCTGGCGGAACTGTTGAAACCCTATGCCGCGGGCGAAGCGGCCAGGGACAGGACGCGTGCAAAAGAACACCCCGAACAGCTGATCGTCACCCAGCGCATCGCCCAGGACCTGTGCGCGCGCCTGCGCGTGCTGCTCGACCTGGGCCTGGGCTACCTGGCGCTCGAGCGCAGCACGCCGACCCTGTCGCCGGGCGAACTGCAGCGCCTGCGCCTGGCGACCCAGGTGCGCTCGAACCTGTTCGGCGTGGTCTACGTGCTCGACGAGCCCTCGGCCGGCCTGCACCCGGCCGATACCGAGGCCTTGCTCGATGCGCTGGCCCAGCTGAAAGCGGCCGGCAATTCGCTGTTCGTGGTCGAGCATGCGCTCGACGTGATCCGGCAGGCCGACTGGATCGTCGACGTCGGTCCGCAAGCCGGAGAGAAGGGCGGGCAGGTCTTGTACAGCGGCGTGCCCGGTGGCCTGAAGGACGTGAAGGCGTCGCAGACCCGGCGCTACCTGTTCAACGAAGCGCCTTTGCCAGGGCGCGCGCCGCGCGCGCCTGCCGGCTGGCTGCGCCTGGAGGGCGTGCGCCGCAACAACCTCGACGGCATCAGCGCCGAATTCCCGCTCGGCGTATTGAGCGCGGTGACCGGGGTGTCCGGCTCGGGCAAGTCGAGCCTGGTCAGCCAGGTGCTGGTGGAACTGGCCGGCAGGGCCCTCGGCCAGGCCGCGCCGGATGCCGAAGCGCCCGAGACCGACGAACCCGGCCTGGAGCAGGAGGCCGCGCTGCCGCTCGAAGGGCGCATCGTCGCAGGCATGGACCAGGTCAAGCGCATGGTGCGGGTCGACCAGAAGCCGATCGGCCGCACCCCGCGTTCCAACCTGGCCACCTATACCGGCCTGTTCGACCAGGTGCGCAAGCTGTTCGCGGCCACGCCGGACGCCAGGAAGCGCCGCTATGACGCCGGCCGCTTTTCCTTCAACGTCGCCAAGGGGCGCTGCGAGCACTGCGCCGGCGAGGGCTTCGTCATGGTCGAGCTGCTGTTCCTGCCCAGCGTCTACGCGCCGTGCCCGACCTGCGAAGGCGCGCGCTACAACGCCAAGACCCTGGAGGTGCGCTATCGCGGCAAGAACATCGCCGAGGTGCTGGGCATGACGGTGGGCGAAGCCATTGCCTTCTTCGAGGGCGAGACGCTGGTGGAGCGCTCGCTCGAAGTGCTGCGCGAGGTGGGCCTGGACTACCTGCGCCTGGGCCAGCCGGCGACGGAACTGTCGGGCGGCGAGGCGCAGCGCATCAAGCTGGCGTCCGAGTTGCAGCGCGCCGGCCGCGGCAACACCCTGTACGTGCTGGACGAGCCGACCACCGGCCTGCACCCGGTCGACGCCGACCGCCTGGTGGCGCAGCTGAACCGCCTGGTCGATAGCGGCAACACCGTGATCGTGGTCGAGCACACCATGCGCGTGGTGGCCGGTTGCGACTGGGTGATCGACGTCGGTCCGGGCGCAGGCGACGAGGGCGGCAGGCTGGTATGCGCCGGGCCGCCGGAAGAGGTGGCGCGCTGCAAGGCGAGCCGCACGGCCCCCTACCTGGCCGCCCAGCTGGGCCTGTCCGCCGCGTCGACATAACATTTCACAATAGCAATTGAGATGTCGCGAATACACTCAATTGTGTGACCGAAAATGGGTCCATGCGTTACACTTGGGATATTTTTTTTCCCAACTTTTGCGCATTTCACTCACAACGCATG
The DNA here is from genome assembly GCF_046293535.1 of Massilia sp. Classification (NCBI taxonomy): domain Bacteria; kingdom Pseudomonadati; phylum Pseudomonadota; class Betaproteobacteria; order Burkholderiales; family Oxalobacteraceae; genus Massilia; species Massilia sp. The sequence continues at coordinate 29,761 of NZ_JBKBOV010000039.1, forward strand.
GCCGGCCCAACCATCGATAATTCACAATTCCGTCGTATCCTGACCCGCAACGTGGCCCTGCCGCTGGGAATGAGCGTCGTCACCGCGTTGGTGTTCGTCGCCATCATCGCTTACCTGATCAATATATTGAACCGGGTCGAGCATTCCGAGCGGGTGATCGGCAACGCCCAGGAAGTCAGCAAGCTGGTCGCCGACATGGAGACCGGCATGCGCGGCTACCTGCTGGCCGGCGACGAGGCTTTCCTGTCGCCTTACCTGCTGGCCCTGCAGCGCGTGCAGAGCGGACTCGGAAGCATGGGCGACATGGTGGCGGACAACCCGTCCCAGGTCGAGCGGATCAAGCGCATCCGGGCCTCGCAAACCCATTGGAAAGCCTTCGCCACCGAGATGATCGAGCGCCGCCGCCGCAACGATCCGAGCTACCTGGACGCCGTGCGCAGCGGCCGCGGCAAGATCCTGACCGACGAGATCCGCCGCTCCTTCGAGGACTTCCTCGAGGTCGAGCGGCGCCTGCTGCGTGAACGCAACGATGAAGCGCGTCGCGTCACCACCTGGTCGGTGGTGATCTTCCTGGCCCTGAGCGTCCTGGCGGGCGTCGGCCTGGCCCTGTTCGGCCGCCGCCAACTGGTTGCCCTGTCGGATTCCTACCAGGAGACGCTCGAGCACGAGGCCGAGCACAATGCCCAGTTGCGCCACCAGGACTGGCTGCGTTCCGGCCAGACCGAACTGGCCACGCTGAGCGCCGGCATCCACTCGCTGGAACCGCTGGCCGACGCCGTGCTCAGCTACGTGACGCGTTACCTGGACGGCGTAGTGGCCGCCATGTACGTGCATGGCGAGGACGGCGTGCTGCGCCGCATCGGCGCCTACGGCTTCGCTTTCGACAAGGCCGACGACGCCCAGGTGATCATGCCCGGCCATTCGCTGGCCAGCCGGGCGGCGCTCGAGAAGCGCCTGCTGGTGCTGCACGACCTGCCGGACGGTTACATCAAGGTGGCATCGAGCCTGGGCGAGACGCCGCCGCGCGAACTCCTGATCGCCCCGGTGCACAACCACGGCAAGATCAAGGGCGTGATCGAGATCGGCTTCCTGCATCCGGTGACGGCGCGCGACCGCGAGTTCATGGAACTGATCGCGCCAAACGTCGGCGCCTCGATGGCGGCGGTGCTGTACCGCCTGCGCCTGCAGCATGCGCTGGAAGAGACCCAGACCCTGAACGAAGAACTGCAGGTCCAGCAGGAAGAGCTGCGCACCGCCAACGAGGAGCTGGAAGAACAGTCGCGCGCGCTGGAAGAATCGCAGACCGCGCTGGAGAACCAGCAGTCCGAGCTGCGCGCCACCAACGACCAGCTGGCCGAGCAGGCGCTCAATCTCGACATGAAGAACGCGGCCCTCACCGGCGCCCAGGAGCAGCTGCGCCAGCGCGCGCTGGACCTGGAGCGCGCCAGCCGCTACAAGTCCGAATTCCTGGCCAATATGTCGCACGAGCTGCGCACACCGCTCAACAGCTCGCTGATCCTGGCCAAGCTGCTGGCCGATAATGCCAACGGCAACCTCAACGAGGAGCAGGTACGTTTCGCCCAGACCATCTACTCGGCCGGCAACGACCTGCTGCACCTGATCAACGACATCCTCGACATCTCGAAGGTCGAGGCGGGCAAGCTCGAGCTGGTGCCGGAAGAAGTGCCGCTGCGCCGCATGGTCGAAGGCCTGGCGCGCACCTTCGAGCCGCTCGCGCGCCAGAAGGCGCTCGAGTTCAGCGTGTCGATCGACCCGAACGTGCCGGCTGCGATCACCACCGACCGCCAGCGCGTCGAGCAGATCCTGAAGAACCTGCTGTCCAACGCGGTGAAGTTCACCGACCGCGGCGCCGTGCGCATGACGGTGGGCGTGACGCCCGAGGGCTGGGTGCAGTTCGGCGTGCGCGATTCCGGCATCGGCATCGCCCAGGACCAGCAGGACAAGATTTTTGATGCCTTCCACCAGGCCGACGGCACCACCAGCCGCCGCTTCGGCGGCACCGGCCTGGGCCTGTCGATTTCGCGCGACCTCACCAACCTGTTGGGGGGCAACTTGACCGTGTCGAGCCAGCCGGGCGAGGGCAGCCTGTTCACCCTGAGCCTGCCGCGCAGCGGCGCGGTGGCGGCCACCCCGCCGGCGGCCCCGGCCCTGCATGCCCCGCAACCGGCCCTGGCGGCCACGCCGGCGCCCACCGCTGCGCCGGCGCCGATCGAACCGATCGCCAGCTTCGCGGACGACCGCGACCTGCCCGCCGCCGGTACCCGTACCGTGCTGGTAATCGAGGACGAACCCGAATTCGCGCGCATCCTGTTCGACCTGGCGCACGAACTCGACTACCGCTGCCTGGTGGCGCTCAGCGCCGGCGAAGGCCTGGCGCTGGCCGCCAGCCAGAAGCCGGACGCGGTGCTGCTCGACATCCGCCTGCCGGACAGCTCCGGCCTGTCGGTGCTGCAGCAGCTGAAGGACAATCCGGCCACCCGCCACATCCCGGTGCACATCGTCTCGAGCATGGAAAACGGCGGCGAGGCCCTGCACCTGGGCGCGATCGGCTATGCACTGAAACCCACCAGCCGCGAGCAGCTGGAAGAGGTGTTCCGCAAGCTGCAGGAAAAATCGAGCCAGAAGATCAAGCGCGTGCTGCTGGTCGAGGACGACGAGCGCCAGCGCGAGAGCGTGGTGCAGCTGATCGCCGACACCGACGTCGAGATCCGGGCGGTGGGCATGGGAGGCGACGCCCTGGCCCTGCTGAAGGAGCAGATTTTCGATTGCATGATCATCGACCTGAAGCTGCCCGACATGCAGGGCGGCGAGCTGCTCGAGCGCATGGCCAGCGAGGAAGTTTGCTCGTTCCCGCCGGTGATCGTGTACACCGGCCGCAACCTGACGCGCGACGAGGAAGCCGAGCTGCTCAAGTATTCGCGCTCGATCATCATCAAGGGCGCCCGTTCGCCCGAGCGCCTGCTGGACGAGGTGACCCTGTTCCTGCACAAGGTCGAAAGCGAGCTATCGTCCGAGCGCCAGACCATGCTCAAGGCCGTGCGCGGGCGCGACCGCGTGTTCGAAGGGCGTACCATCCTGCTGGTGGACGACGACGTGCGCAACGTGTTCGCGCTGACCAGCGCGCTCGAATCGCGCGGCGCCAGGGTCGAGGTGGGCCGCAATGGTTTCGAGGCCATCGACAAGCTCGACCAGGTTCCAGGTATCGACCTGGTCTTGATGGACGTGATGATGCCGGGCATGGACGGGCTGGAAGCGACCCGCCGCATCCGCGCGGACGGGCGCTTCGACCGCCTGCCGATCATCGCCATCACGGCCAAGGCGATGAAGGACGACCAGGAGCAGTGCCTGGCCGCCGGCGCCAACGACTATCTGGCCAAGCCGATCGACCTCTCCCGCCTGTACTCGCTGCTGCGGGTGTGGATGCCGACACTGGAACGCATTTGAGCATGCCAATGAGCCCCATCGATCCGACGCCGCCGGACGACTTCGACATCGAGCTGAAGATGCTCGTGGAAGCCGTCTACCTGAAGTACAACTACGATTTCAGGGACTATACGGGCGCCTCGCAGAAGCGCCGCATCCTGGTGGCCATGCGCGAGATGGAGTGCGACACCGTCTCGAGCCTGCAGGCCAAGGTGATGCACGAGCCGGACGGTTTCGCCCAGTTGCTGCAGTACCTGACGATTCCCGTCAGCGAGATGTTCCGCGACCCGGAATACTGGCTGGCGCTGCGCGAGCACGTGGTGCCTTTCCTGAAGACCTATCCGTCGCTGAAGGTGTGGGTGGCCGGCTGCAGCACCGGCGAAGAGGTGTATTCGCTGGCCATCCTGCTGCAGGAAGAAGGGCTGCTGGACCGCACCATCATCTACGCCACCGATATCAATCCCGAGTCGCTGGAGGCGGCGCGGCGCGGCGTGTTCAACCTCGAACGCATGCGCCTGTACACCGAGAACTACCAGAAGGCCGGCGGCAAGCGCGCCTTTTCCGATTACTACACGGCGGCCTACAGCGGCGCCCTGTTCGACCGCGCCCTGGTCGAGAACGTGACCTTCGCGGACCACAGCCTGGCCACCGATACCGTGTTCTCGGAGACCCATTTCGTCAGCTGCCGCAATGTGCTGATCTATTTCAATCGCAAGCTGCAGGACCGTGTGCTTGGCCTGTTCCACGAATCGCTGTGCTACCGCGGCTTCCTGGGCCTGGGCAGCAAGGAGAGCATCGAGTTCTCCAGCCATGCGGATCGCTTCGACGTGCTGGCCCGGCGCGAACGCATCTACCGCAAGGCTGCCCTGTGAACATGCCGGCGAGCGCCCTGGCGGACCTTGGCGCGGTCCTGCGCGGCCGCCGCGTCGAGCTGGTCGTCATCGGCGGCTCGGCTGGCGGCGTCGATGCGCTGATCAGCCTGCTGCCCGTCATCCCGGCCGGTTTTCGCTCCACCGTGGTGTGCATCCTGCACGTGCCGCCCGACCGCGACAGCCGCCTGGCCGAGCTGTTCGAGCTGCGCGCCGCGCTGCCGGTGCGCGAGGCGCGTGACAAGGAGCCGCTGGAACCCGGCGTGATCTATTTTGCCGGTTCGGGCTATCATCTGTCGGTCGAGCGCGACCGCTGCTTCTCGCTGAGCTGCGAGCCGCCGGTGCAGTTCGCGCGCCCGGCGATCGACGTGCTGATGGAGTCCGCCGCCGACGCCTATGGCCCGGCGCTTGCCGGCATCCTGCTGACCGGCGCCAACCATGACGGCGCCGAGGGCATGCGCCGCATCCGCGAGCGCGGCGGCCTGACCGTCGTGCAGGACCCCGGCGAAGCGCAGGCCAGTGCCATGCCGGTCGAGGCGATCCGGCGCTGCGCGCCCCATCTCGTGCTGCCGCTGTCCGGTATCCGGACACTGCTTCCCATGCTGAGGAACCTATGAGCCCGCAAGACCCTAGCAAACTTCTGATCGTCGACGACCTGCCGGAGAACCTGCGCGCCCTCGACGCCCTGATCCGCGGCGAAGGACGCCTCGTCTACCAGGCCTCCTCGGGCGAGGAAGCGCTGGCGCTGATGCTCGAGCACGACTTCGCGCTGGCCATCCTCGACGTCCAGATGCCGGGCATGGACGGCTTCGAACTGGCCGAAATGATGCGCTCCACCTCCCGCACCCGCGCCATCCCGATCGTGTTCGTGTCCGCCGCCGGCCGCGAGCTGAATTACGCCTTCAAGGGCTACGAGACGGGCGCCGTCGACTTTCTCTACAAGCCGCTCGATTCGGACGCGGTGCGCAGCAAGGTCAACGTATTCGTCACGCTCGACCAGCAGCGCCGCCAGATGCAGCGCCAGATGGCCGCGCTCGAGCGCAGCCGCCAGGAACAGGAAACCCTGCTGCGCGAACTGAACCAGACCCAGGAAGAGCTGCAGCGCTCGCTGCGCATGCGCGACGAATTCATGTCGCTGGTGGCGCACGAGCTGCGCACCCCGCTCAACACCCTGTTCCTGGAAGCGCAGATGCGCAGCCTGCAGCTCAAGCGCGGCACGCTGGCCACCATCAAGCCCGACCAGTTCGAGGCCATGATCAAGCGCGACGAGCGCCAGATCAAGGCCATGATCCGCCTGATCGACGACATGCTCGACGTCTCGCGCATGCGCAGCGGCCAGCTGTCGATCCGCCCGGCCCAGGTCCAGCTGATGGACCTGCTCGAGCGCGTCGTCAGCGACCTGTCGCTGCAGGCCGCGGCCACCGGCTGCAAGCTGTCCCTGCAGCCGCACCCGCCGGTGGAGGGCTGCTGGGACGAGTTCCGCATCGAGCAGGTGGTGGTCAATCTCCTGACCAATGCGCTGCGCTACGGCGGCGGCCAGCCGGTCGAGGTGAGCGTGCAGTACGTTGACGATACGGTGCGCATCGACGTGCGCGACGAGGGCAAGGGCATCGCCCCGAGCGACCTGGAACGCATCTTCGAGCCCTACGAGCGCGGCGCGCGCAACGGCGAGCCCAAGGGCCTGGGGCTGGGACTGTACATCTCGCGCCAGCTGGCGATCTCGCACGGCGGCGAATTGCGCGTGACCAGCAAGCCGGGGGAGGGCTCGACCTTCAGCTTGATTCTGCCGACCTGCGAGCAGACGGTCGACACGGCCACCACGGCTTGAAGTCTTCCATACCGTAGGGTGGACGGCTTTGCCGTCCGCGCGTTCAACAATCTCATGATCAGCCGAAACGCGATTCATCGGGGAGTTGAACGCGCGGACGGGGACCCGTCCACCCTGCAAAATCATCCTGTCACACAGCACGCGTATCCTGCTCAATCGAAGCACGGGTTGCACGCCACTGTCATTTCGTCCACACTCACGAATTGGGCCGGCTTGCCGGCTCGATGAGTCCCTTCAAAGGGAGAGCAATACTTGCTCGATAGTTAAAATCAATCGGCAGTATCGCATCAATCAATTTCACAAAAGACGCTCAGGTCGGTACACTGGCGTCTATCAAATCTTTTAACCACCCGAAAACAGGAGATTACATGTCCCTCATCAACACCCAGATCAAGCCGTTCAAAGCCACTGCTTACCACAACGGCAAGTTCATCGATCTGACGGAAGAGAACTTCAAGGGCACCTGGTCGATCCTGATGTTCTACCCGGCCGACTTCACCTTCGTCTGCCCGACCGAACTGGAAGACCTGGCTGCTTTCCAGCCTGAATTCGAGAAGATGGGCGTGAACGTGTACGGCGTGTCGACCGACAGCCACTTCGCCCACAAGGCATGGCACGACACTTCGGACGCCATCAAGAAAGTGAACTACCCGCTGATCGGCGACCCGACCGGCACCCTGTCGCGCAACTTCGAAGTCATGATCGAAGAAGAAGGCATGGCACTGCGCGGCACCTTCGTGATCAACCCGGAAGGCCAGATCAAGGTCATGGAAGTGCACGACAACGGCATCGGCCGCGACGCTTCGGAACTGATGCGCAAGGTCAAGGCTGCCCAGTACGTCGCTTCGCACCCGGGCGAAGTGTGCCCGGCCAAGTGGACCGAAGGCGCCGAAACCCTGACCCCGTCGCTGGACCTGGTCGGCAAGATCTAAGCTGGTAGCAAGGTAGTACTGTCCCGGGCCGCCCTGGCGGCCCGGTGCATTTCTGGGGCCCGATTCGGGGCCCAGGCACCACCATATATTGAACAACAACGTCATAGTCGAGGAAAACATCATGCTGGACGCAACCCTCAAGAAGCAGTTGCAAGCCTATCTGGAAAAAGTGGTGCAGCCGATTGAGCTCGTTGCATCGCTGGATGATTCGCCGAAAGCGCGCGAAATGGATGAACTGCTCCGCGAAATCGCCGCGTTGAGCGACAAGATCACCGTGCGCAACGACGGCACCAATGCCCGCAAGCCCTCGTTCTCGATCAAGCGGGTCGGCACCGACGTCGCCGTGGATTTCGCCGGCATCCCGCTCGGCCACGAATTCAGCTCGCTGGTGCTGGCGCTGCTGCAGGTGGGCGGCCACCCGATCAAGCTGGACCAGGCCGTCATCGACCAGATCAAGAACCTGGACGGCGACTACGTATTCGAAACCTTCATTTCGCTGAGCTGCCATAACTGCCCGGAAGTGGTGCAGGCCCTCAACGCGATGTCGGTCATCAACCCGCGCATCAAGGTCGTCGCCATCGACGGCGGCGTGTTCAAGAGCGAAGTCGAAGCGCGCCAGATCATGGCGGTACCGATGATGTTCCTGAACGGCCAGCACTTCGGCCAGGGCCGCACCAGCGTGGAAGAGATCCTGTCGAAGATCGACACCGGCGCCGGCGCCCGCAAGGCCGCTGAGCTCAACAAGAAAGACCCGTTCGACGTCCTGATCGTCGGCGGCGGTCCGGCCGGCGCGGCCGCGGCGATCTACGCCGCCCGCAAGGGCATCCGTACCGGCGTGCTGGCCGACCGTTTCGGCGGCCAGGTGCTGGACACGCTCGCCATCGAGAACTTCGTCTCGATGAAGGAAACCGACGGCCCGAAATTCGCCGTCGCCCTGGAAGAGCACGTCAAGCACTATGACGTCGACATCATGAACACCCAGCGCGCCAACAAGCTGGTCGAGGGCAAGATGATCGAAGTGCACACCGAGACCGGCGCCGTGCTCAAGTCGAAGTCGGTGATCATCGCCACCGGCGCGCGCTGGCGCGAGATCAACGTGCCGGGCGAGCGCGAGTACCGCAACAAGGGCGTGGCCTACTGCCCGCACTGCGACGGCCCGCTGTTCAAGGGCAAGCGCGTGGCCGTGATCGGTGGCGGCAACTCGGGCGTCGAAGCGGCGATCGACCTGGCGGGCATCGTCAAGGAAGTGACCCTGATCGAGTTCGGCGCCGAACTGCGCGCCGACGCGGTCCTGCAGCGCAAGCTGTACTCGCTGAAAAACGTCACCGTGATCAAGTCGGCCCAGACCACCGAGATCCACGGCGACGGCAAGATCGTCAACGGCCTGTCGTACAAGGACCGCAACAGCGGCGACCTGAAACGCGTGGATCTGGAAGGCGTGTTCGTGCAGATCGGCCTGGTGCCGAACGCCGAATGGCTGAAGGGCACGCTGGACCTGTCGGCGCACGGCGAGATCGAAGTCGACGCCAAGGGCCAGACCTCGATTCCCGGCGTGTATGCGGCCGGCGACGTCACCACGGTGCCGTTCAAGCAGATCGTGATCGCGGTGGGCGAGGGCGCCAAGGCCTCGCTGGCGGCCTTCGACTACCTGATGCGCCTGCCGGTGGAAGAAGAAAGCACTGCCGAGCAAGCCAAGGCGGCCTGATCGCCCGACGCGTCGCGACACTGAAAACGCCATTCCCATTACTGGGATGGCGTTTTTTTTTGGCGCGCCATCCAGTTTACTGGATAAATAAATCCACTATAATGGATGCATGGACATCAACGAACTGATCGCCCGCCGCGTGCGGAGCTTGCGCGAGAAGCGCGGCTTGTCACTGGCTACCCTTGCCGAGCTGAGCGGGGTAGGCCGCTCGACCATTTCCCTGATCGAGCGCGGCGAGAGCAGCGCCACCGCCACCGTGCTCGACAAGCTGGCCGGCGCCCTCGGCGTTCCGCTGGCTGCGCTGTTCGAGCAGGGCGGCGATGCCGACGCCGAGCCTTCGCCGCTGGCGCGCGCCGCCGATCAGCCGGTATGGACCGATCCGGTCAGCGGCTACCTGCGCCGCCACCTGTCGCCTGCGGCGCCGTCGCCGATCCAGCTGGTCGAGGTGGTGTTTCCGCCCGGCCAGCGGGTGGCTTTCGATACCTCTCCCCGCGACGCCGACATCCGGCAGCAGGTGTGGATGATCGAAGGCGAGATGGAGATCAGCCTCGGCGACGCCCGCTGGCGCCTGGCGGCGGGCGACTGCCTGGCCATGCGCGTGGACCGGCCGACCAGCTTCCACAACCCCGGCACCAAGGCGGCGCGCTACCTGGTGGCGCTGGTGTCCTCGAACCGGAGGGTGCCGTGAGCGGCGCCCTCACCGTGCGGCGCCTCGGCGCCGAAGAAGCCGTCGCCGCCATCGAGGCGCTGGCCGACGTGCTGGTCGATTGCGTCGAAGGTGGCGCCTCCGTGAGCTTCATGCTGCCGCTGGCGCGCGACAAGGCGCTGGCCTTCTGGCGCGGCGTGGCCGATGGGGTCGCGCGCGGCGAGCGCGCTTTATTGGTGGCCGAAGACGGCGCGGGAAATATCGTCGGCACCGTGCAGCTGGTCACGGCAATGCCGGACAACCAGCCGCACCGCGCCGACGTCGCCAAGATGCTGGTGCACCGCCGCGCGCGCCGCGCCGGCGTCGGGACGCAGTTGCTGGCGGCGCTCGATGCGCTGGCAAGGGAGGAAGGGAAAACCGTGCTGGTGCTCGATACGGTCACGGGCGGCGACGCCGAGCGCCTGTACGAGCGGGCCGGATGGCAGCGTGCCGGGGTGGTGCCGAAGTATGCGCTCATGCCCGACGGTGCATTTTGCGCGACGAGCTTCTTTTACAAGCATCTGTGAACCGGCGCCGTGACCCGTGATAATTGAGGAGAATCTGTTTACGAGATTCTTGTAAGCTGGCCGCTTGTCCATCATGACCGGGTCGAGCCTGCAATGAAAATCATGAACTTGACAGCTGTTTCAGCTGTCGCTGTGCTGGTACTGATGGGATCGGCCAGCGTCCACGCTGGCGACAAGCTCGTGCCGATCAAGGCAAGCGCCGGTTCTCCAGGCATGCTCAGGACCGAGACCTGCGCCCGTCCCGCCTATCCTGAGCAGGACCTCGAGCAACAACATCGGGGAACGGTGACGGTGCGCTTCCTGCTCGGTGTCGACGGCGTCGTCAAGCGCTCGCTCATCCACACGTCGTCGGGGTATCCATCACTCGACGAGGCGGCGCGGCTGGCAATGTCCAAATGCCGTTTCAATCCTCCGATGGTCGACGGTAAGCCGGTCGAGGGCTGGACCGCGATCCAGTATGTCTGGGAACCGTTGGCGGAACACTGAATGTCGAGGAAGCCTGCATTCCTGGTCTTGCTGCTCAGCGCGTGCGCATCGGGTCCGAGCGCCGTCAACGACTATGCGGGCCTGGGAAGCCACCAGGTGGCGGGAACGCTCCGCAGCGCCCTGTTCCTGGGAGAGCAAGTCGTGAACCGCTCCCTGGGCAAACTGGTGAATACAAAAGACATCCTGGATGAGGATGACCCAAGGCCCGGATTACGCAGCATGGGTTTCGATTGCGATCCGATTCGCGCGGCGTCCTGCACCTACGCGGGAAGCGCAAGGTCCGAGCTGAGCAGCCCGGACCGGGCCGAGCGCCTGCGCTTGAAGACCTTCGTCCATGTCGAGGTCATGCTCGACAGCCGGCCATTCAAGGTCGTCAGCAGCATCAGGAGAGAAACCTTCTGAAGCGCTCGGGGCATTGACAATCAGTGCAAAGCGAACAGCAGTGCCCCGGTCAGCGCCTCGGTCTCGAGCAGCAGCCAGGTCGCCGCACTGGCCAGTGCCAGGTGGACTGCGGTCCAGGTCATTGGATGATGGCGTGCCATGGTGAGACTCCCTGATGGTTGGATGCGTGGTGAGGATGGTGTCATCTTAGTCACTCGTCTCAGCCGTAACCATCGGCAAAACCTCCGTGGGTTTGTAGGAATAAAGCTTGTGACATTGTCACGATGAATGTCGGTCGCTGCAAAAGTTGAGTTCCTACGGGTCAGGTAGCTTGCGTCCTATAGGTGCGCGCATGCGGCGGGCATAGAGTAGGGGCCATCATGACCCGACACGAACCCACACTCCTGCACCGCGGCCTGCTCGCCGTGCGCCGTAACTCCATCCGCCGCCTGCTGCGTTCCACCTTCGGAATCGAGCAGTTGCGCGACGGCCAGCAACGCGTGATCGACAGCGTCCTCGACGGCAAGGACACGCTGGCGATCATGCCTACCGGCGGCGGCAAGTCGCTGTGCTACCAGATCCCCGCCAAGATGCTCGAGGGGATCACGATCGTCGTCTCGCCCCTGATTTCCCTGATGAAGGACCAGCTCGAAAAGCTCGAAGAGCTGGGCATCCGTTCGGTGCAGGTCAACAGCAGCCTGAACGCCGAGGAAGAAGCGGCGGCCATCGAGGCGATCGAGAACGAAGCCTGCGAGATCGTGTTCTGCACGCCGGAACGCCTGGTCTCGCCCGAATTCATCGCCGTGCTCCAGCAGGTCACGCTCGACATCGTCGTGGTCGACGAGGCCCATTGCATCTCGCAATGGGGGCACGACTTCCGCCCCGCCTACATCGGCCTGTCCGCCGCCCTCGACGCCCTCGGCAAGCCGCCGGTGCTGGCACTGACGGCGACCGCGACCGAGGAGGTCATGGCCGACATCGGCAAGCAGCTCGGCCGCAAGCTGAACGTCATCAACACCGGCATCTACCGGCCCAACCTGCACTACGGCGTGGTGCAGGTGACCAATCCCCAGGAAAAGCTGACCCAGGCCCTGAGGCTGGTCCAGGAGACCGAGGGCGTCGGCATCGTCTATGCCGCCACCGTCAAGCTGGCCGAGGAAATGCTGGCCGTGCTGGAGGAAGCCGGCGAGTCGGTCACGATCTATCACGGCAAGCTCACCGCTAGCGAGCGCAAGCTGAACCAGGACCTGTTCATGGACGGCGAGCGGCGCGTGATGGTTGCCACCAACGCCTTCGGCATGGGCATCGACAAGAGCGATACCCGCTTCGTGATCCACCTGCAGATTCCCGCCAACCTCGAATCCTATTACCAGGAGTCGGGCCGCGCCGGGCGCGACGGGCTGGACGCCAAGTGCACGCTGCTGTTCCTGCAGGACGACAAGCGCATCCAGCAGTTTTTCCTGGTCAAGCATTACCCGGCCGCGGCCGAATTGCAGACGGTCTACACCGTCGTGCGCGAGCTGGCGCAAGAGGGAGCGGTCACCACCGAGCGGCTCGAGACCGCGCTGGAAGAGGCGGGCGAGGCCAAGCTCAAGGTCTGCATCAAATTGTTGAAGGACGGCAAGCTGCTGCGCCAGAACCGCAAGCTCGAATACATCCCGACCAATAAGGAGCCTGACCCGCAAGTGTTCGGGAAACTGGCTGAGGTCTATGTCCAGAAGGCTGAACGGGACCGCGAAGCGCTCGATCAGATGGTAGGCTATGCGGTAAGCGGCTTCTGTCGCTGGAAGCTCTTGCTGGACTACTTCGACGACGAGGTCGAGGGTTTCGAGAAGTGCTGCAAGTGCGATAACTGCCTGAACCCGCCGGCCCTGGCGCTCGACGAGATCGAGATCCGCGACGACGAGTTCGACCGTGAACCCACGCCCGAGCCTACTGGACCGAAGTTCGAAGTCGGCAGCCGCGCCAAGGCGCCCAAGTATGGCGAGGGCGTGATCGTCGCTCTCGCAGGTAGCCAGGTGACACTGGAATTTCCTGACCAGGAAGAACCGCGTACTTTCCTGGCCGAGTTTCTCGAGCCGGCTTGAGCCGGGCATTTTATGTGAAAGGACCGCATGGGGGACATGGTCGTCGTCCGCAAGGAAGGACTGTATTGCGTACCCGGAGGCTTCTACATCGATCCCTGGCGCCCCGTGGACCGGGCCGTGATCACGCACGCCCACGGCGACCATGCGCGCTACGGCCACGGCCACTACCTGGCGGCGGCGCCGGGCGTGAACGTCTTGCGGTCGCGCCTGGGCGACATCCACGTGCAGGGCCTGGAATACGGCGAAAGCATTACCCATAACGGCGTCACCATCTCGCTGCACCCGGCCGGCCATGTGCTGGGATCAAGCCAGATCCGCATGGAGTGCGGCGGCGAAGTCTGGGTCGCTTCGGGCGACTACAAGGTGGAGCCCGACAAGACCTGCGCCCCTTTCGAACCGGTGCGCTGCGACACCTTCATTACCGAGTCCACCTTCGGCCTGCCGATCTACCGCTGGGACCCCGAGCAGCAGGTCATCGACGAGATGAATGCCTGGTGGCGCCGCAATGCCGAGCAGGGGCGCTGCAGCGTGGTGTTCGCCTACGCCTTCGGGAAGGCCCAGCGCATCCTGTCGCGCCTGGACGCGTCCATCGGGCCGATCGTCTGCCACGGCGCGGTCGAGCCGCTCAACCGGGTCTATCGCGCCGGCGGGGTCGAACTTCCGGAAACCGTCGTGGTCAGCGAGATCGACAAGGCGGCCTTGCGCCGCGCGATCGTGATCGCACCGCCGTCCGCCAGCGGCTCGCCCTGGATGAAGCGCTTCGGCGACTACAGCGATTCCTTCGCCAGCGGCTGGATGCTGCTGCGCGGGGCGCGGCGGCGGCGCGGCGTCGACCGCGGCTTCGTGTTGTCCGACCATGCCGACTGGCCCGGCCTGATGAGCGCCATCAAGGCGACCGGGGCCGAGAAGGTCATCGTCACCCACGGTTCGATCCCGACCATGGTGCGCTGGCTGTGTCAGAACGGGCTGGACGCCAAGGGTTTCGATACCGAATATGGCGACGAGGAAGAGGACGAGGCGATTCCTCCTGCCGGCGCCGCGGCGAACAAGGCCCCGAAGGAGGAGCAAGGAGAGCCCGATGCGTGAATTCGCCCGCCTCTACGCCGAACTCGACGAAACCACCTCCACCACCCGCAAGCTCGACGCCCTGCAATCCTATTTCTCGCACGCCGCCCCGGAAAACGCGGCCTGGGCGGTGTACTTCCTCGCCGGCGGCAAGCCCCGGCAAGCCGTGCCAACGAAATTGCTGCGCCAGTACGCGATCGAATACGCCGGCCTGGACGAGTGGCTGTTCGACGAGTCCTACCATGCGGTGGGCGACATGGCCGAGACCATCGCCCACATCCTGCCGCCCCCGAGCCGGCGTAGCGACCTCGGGCTGGCCGAGTGGATGGAGCAGAGGATCGGTCCCTTGCGCGGCGCCGACCCCGGCACGATCCGGGAGGCCCTGTTCGCGGCCTGGGACGAACTCGACTGGCGCGAGCGCTTCCTGTTCGTGAAACTCATCGGCGGCGGTTTCCGGGTGGGCGTGTCGCGCCTGCTCGTCACGCGCGCGCTGGCGGCGATCGCCGCCGTCGACAGCAAGCTGATCGCCCAACGCCTGATGGGCTGGACCGACAACTCGGTCAGGCCCACCGCCACCAGCTTCCTGCAGCTGATCGCCGAACAGTCCGATGAAGAACACAAGCTGCGCGGCGGCCAGCCCTATCCCTTCTTCCTGGCCCACCAGCTGCAGGGCGAGCCCGCCGCGCTGGGCGAAGTCGACGACTGGCAGGTCGAGTGGAAGTACGACGGCATCCGCGCCCAGTTGGTGCGCCGCGGCGGCCAGAACTACCTGTGGTCGCGTGGCGAAGACCTGATCACCGAACGTTTTCCGGAACTGGCGAACGTGCGCATCCCGGAGGGCACGGTGCTCGATGGCGAGGTCTTGATCTGGCAGCCCGGCGTCGACGCCCCGGCGCCGTTTGCCGACCTGCAGAAGCGCATCGGCCGCAAGACCTTGAGCGCCAAGCTGCTGAACGAGCTGCCGGCGGTGCTGTGCTGCTACGACCTGCTCGAATTCGGCGGCGTCGACCTGCGCGCGCTGCCCCAGCACGAGCGCCGCGCGCTGATGGAAACCGAGGTGGCGGCGATCGACCTGCCCCAGTTGCGCCTCTCGCCCGTGATCCGGTCCGGCAGCTGGGACGCATTGGCGAAGCTGCGCGCCGAATCGCGCGAGCGCGGCGTCGAGGGCATGATGCTCAAGGCGAGGAGCGCCCAGTACGGCGTGGGCCGCACCAAGGACGTCGGCACCTGGTGGAAGTGGAAGATCGATCCCTACACGGTGGACGCCGTGCTGATCTATGCCCAGGCCGGCAGCGGGCGCCGCGCTTCGCTCTACACCGACTACACCTTCGCCGTGTGGGACGGGGAGGGCGAGGAGCGCCGGCTGGTCCCCTTTGCCAAGGCCTATTCCGGGCTCACCGACGCCGAGATCCAGCAGGTCGACAACACGGTGCGCAAGACCACCATCGAGAAATTCGGGCCGGTGCGTTCGGTGAAGCCGACCATGGTGTTCGAGATCGGCTTCGAAGGCATCGCCCTGTCGACCCGCCACAAGGCCGGCATCGCGGTGCGTTTCCCGCGCATCCTGCGGCGCCGCCTCGACAAGCCGGTGGAAGAGGCGGACAGCCTCGATACCCTGAAAGGCCTGCTGGCCGCGGCCACGCCATGAGCGCCAATCCGGGCAATCCCGTCACCGAGCGCATCGACGCCTGGTTCGCCGCGCGCGGCTGGACCGTGTTCCCTTTCCAGCGCAAGGTGTGGAAGGCCGCCTTGAAAGGCCAGTCCGGCCTGCTGCACGCGAACACCGGCGCCGGCAAGACCTTCGCCGTCTGGTTCGCCGCCCTGCAGCGCGCCGGGCTCAAGACCGGACGCCACACGGCCGGCCTGCGCGTGCTGTGGATCACCCCGATGCGCGCCCTGGCCGCCGACACCATGCGCGCGCTGGAAGAGTCGGCAGCCCAGCTCATGCCCGAATGGCAGGTGGGCGCGCGCACCGGCGACACCGGCTCCGCCGAGCGCGCGCGCCAGTCGCGCAAGATGCCGGCCGCGCTGGTGACCACGCCCGAGAGCCTGTCGCTGATGCTCAGCCACGCCCAGGCCGCCGAGCAGTTCAGGCAGCTGGACATGATCGTCATCGACGAATGGCACGAACTGATGGGCAGCAAGCGCGGCGTGCAGGTGCAGCTGGCGCTGGCGCGCCTGCGCCGCTGGCGCCCGGAGCTTCTGGTGTGGGGCGTGTCCGCCACCATGGGCAACCTGGACCTGGCGCGCCAGGTACTGCTTGGTGGTGATGATGGGGTGCTGGTCGAGGGCGACCTGCGCAAGAGAATCGAGGTCGACTGCCTGATCCCCGAGAACGTGGCGCGCTTCCCCTGGGGCGGCCACATGGGATTGCAGATGCTCGGTCCGGTGATCCGCGAGATCGAGCAGCACGAGGCGACCCTGGTGTTCACCAATACCCGCGCCCAGTCCGAGATCTGGTACCAGAACATCATCGACGAGCGCCCCGACTGGGCCGGCCTGGTCGCGCTGCACCACGGCTCGCTCGACCGCGAAGTGCGCGAATGGGTCGAGATGGGACTCAAGAAAGGCCAGCTCAAGGCCGTGATCTGCACCGCCAGCCTCGACCTGGGCGTGGACTTCCTGCCGGTCGAGCGCGTGCTGCAGGTGGGCAGCGCCAAGGGCATCGCGCGCCTGCTGCAGCGCGCCGGGCGCAGCGGCCATGCGCCGGGGCGCGTCTCGCGCGTGACCCTGGTGCCGACCAACAGCCTGGAACTGCTGGAGGCGGCCGGCGCCAAGAAGGCGGTGGCGGCGCGCCGCATCGAAGGGCGCTACGTGCCCAACAAACCGTTCGACGTGCTGGTGCAGCACCTGGTCACGGTGGCGCTGGGCGGTGGATTCCGTTCCGGGGAGCTGTACCGGGAAGTCGGGCGCGCTTGGTCTTACCGCAACCTGGACGAGGAAGAATGGCAGTGGGCGCTCGACTTCGTCGCGCGCGGCGGCCAGAGCCTGCTGGCCTATCCGGAATACCGGCGCGTGCTGCCGGACGAGGAGGGCGTCTACCGGGTGCCGGACACGGCGATCGGGCGGCGCCACCGCATGGGCATCGGCACCATCGTGTCCGACTCGACCGTCTCGGTGAAGTACATGAGCGGGGGGCGCATCGGCAGCGTCGAGGAATCCTTCATCTCGCGCCTGAAGCCCGGCGACCATTTCCTGTTCGGCGGGCGCATCCTGGAATTCGTGCGCGTGCACGAGATGACGGCTTTCGTGAAGCGCGCCACCAGCAACCGCGGCGCGATTGCGCGCTGGCAGGGCGCCAAGATGCCGATGTCGTCCGAACTGGCGCATGCGGCGCTGGAAGAGCTGCGCCTGGCCTCAAGCGGCATCTACGACAGCCCCGAGATGGAAGCGCTGCGGCCGCTCATCGAGATCCAGTGCCGCTGGTCGGCGCTGCCGACCAGCGAGACCCTCGTCATCGAGAGCATGAAGAGCCGCGAAGGCTGGCACCTGTTCGTCTATCCCTTCGCCGGGCGCTCGGTGCACATGGGCCTGGCCTCGCTGTTCGCCTACCGGATCGGCCGCATGCAGCCGGCGACCTTCTCGATTGCGATCAACGACTACGGTTTCGAGCTGCTCACGGCCGAGCCGGTCGACTGGGGGCGTATCTTTGCCGCGGAAATGGGCCTGGATGTGGACCTGTTCAGCCTGGAGTGCCTGCTGGAAGACGTGCTGGGCAGCCTGAACGCCACCCAGCTGTCGCAGCAGCGCTTCCGCGAAGTGGCGCGCATCGCCGGGCTGGTGTTTCAGGGTTATCCCGGCCAGCCCAAATCGAACCGCCAGCTGCAGGCCTCCTCGTCCCTGTTCTTCGAAGTCTTCCGCAAGCACGATGCGGGCAACCTGCTGCTGACCCAGGCGCAGCGCGAAGTGCTGGAGCAGGAGCTGGAACTGACGCGCTTGCGCGAGACGCTGGTCGAACTGCACGGGCGCCGCGTCGCCTATCGCGAGGTCAAGCGCGCCACCCCCTTCGGCTTCGCGCTGATGGTCGAGCGCTTCCGCGAGAAGGTCAGCACCGAGAAGCTGTCCGACCGCGTCGCCCGTATGGTGCGCGAACTCGAAAAGGCGGCAGCGGCATGAGCAGCGTCGCGATCCGTGTCGCCGGCGAGACGGTGCTGCTGCTGCCCGAGAAGGCGCTGTACTGGCCGAGCGAGAAGATGCTGGTCATCGCCGACATCCACTTCGGCAAGGCGGCGGCCTTCCGCGCGCTCGGCGTGCCGGTGCCGCGCGGGACCACCACCGAGAACTTGCAAGGGCTCGACGCCCTGGTCGATGCGCACGGGGCGCGCCACATCGTCTTCCTGGGCGACTTCCTGCATGCGCGCGCGGCCCATGCCAGCGCCACCCAGCAGGCCATGCTGGCCTGGCGCGAACGCCGCCGGGGGCTGGCGCTCACGCTGGTGCGCGGCAACCACGACCGCCATGCGGGCGCCCCGGCCGCCGTGCTCGGCATCGACCTGGTGGACGAGCCGCATGCGCTCGGCCCGTTTGCTTTCTGCCACCATCCGGATCTCGCTACCGCGGGCTATGCCCTGGCCGGCCACATCCACCCGGTCTACGTGCTGGCGACCCGCTTCGATGCGCTGCGCCTGCCGTGCTTCGTGGTGGGGCAGGAGCGCATGATCCTGCCGTCCTTCGGCGCCTTCACCGGCGGCCATGCGATCCGCCCCGAGCCGGGCGACAGCATCTACGTCACGTCGGGCGAGGCCGTCCACTGCGTTCGATAGCGTACCGACCCCTTGTCGTGCCGGGACGACAATTCTTGGTAGCTAGAGACTGATCCGGGTATCGACATCGACAAGGGGGAGAAGCCATGGTTTTCCGCAAGCTGCTGCAAGCCGCGTTCGCCGCTGTAATCGGACTCGGACCGGTCCTGACGGGCAGTCTCGCTGCCCAGGCCCAGCAATACCAGAACCGCGCCTACGGGCCGGTGATCAACGGATTCAACGTGGAAGAAGTGCGCCGCCTGACGCCCGGCGTCGAGCTGCATTTCGACCTGTACGGGAGCCCGGGCGGCACCGC
Organism: Massilia sp.; assembly: GCF_046293535.1. Classification (NCBI taxonomy): domain Bacteria; kingdom Pseudomonadati; phylum Pseudomonadota; class Betaproteobacteria; order Burkholderiales; family Oxalobacteraceae; genus Massilia; species Massilia sp. Next base: position 48,828 of record NZ_JBKBOV010000039.1, read on the forward strand.
GACCCTGCGCATCGACGGCGCCACCCGCAACCTGAACCTGACCGAAGTCGAGCCGGGCCAGTACACCGGCACGTATACCATCGGCACCCACGACCGCATCCGCCCGGAAAGCGGCGTCACGGCCAACCTGCGCCTGGGCAACCAGGTCGCCACCAGCCTGCTGAGCGAGTCGCTGCTACAGCCGAATGCGCCGCGCCAGCAGCGCGGCCAACTGGCCAGTAATCTGGTAATCGAGCGCTTCAACGTGCAGGGGAGTCCAGACCTGAGCCCGGGCAATGAATTGCGCTTTACCGTGTTCGGCACGCCGGGCGGCCGTGCGGAAGTGGCGATCGCCGGCGCGCGCGGCGTATTCTTCCTGCCGGAAGTCCGGCCGGGTGAGTACGACGGCGTGTATACCATCCGCAACGCCGACCGCATCGCCCCGGACAGCCGCGTGACCGCCACCATCCGCGCCAATGGCCGCACCACCACCTCGGTGCTGGGCCGCCCGCTGCTGGCGGGGACGCGCGTCAGCGAGCCGCGCCAGGCGCGCTACTGCACCAACTGCGCGACCGTCGAGGCGGTGAACGTGATCGAAGTGTCGGGTAACGGTAACTACCTGGGCACGGCGGGCGGCGCCGTCATCGGCGGCCTGCTCGGCAGCCAGGTCGGTAGCGGCAGCGGCCGCACCGCCGCGACCGTGGCCGGCGCGGTGGCTGGCGGCCTGGCGGGACGCAATGTCCAGCGCAACATGAACCGTGACCAGCGTTACGAGGTCGTGGTGCGCTATGCGACCAGCGGCGCCACCCAGACCCTGCAGTTCGAGAACGATCCGGGTTTCCGCCAGGGCGACCGGGTGCGGGTGAATAACGGGGTGTTGTCGCGCGACCAGTAAGGCCAGAACACTTCTATATGTAGGGTGGGCGGGGGAAAACAGTCCAGTGGACTGTTTTCCCGCCCACGCGTTCAAACCGAGCGAGATCAGCTCGTGGATTATTTCATCCGTTAGCTATCACCGCGTGGGCGGCGAAGCCGCCCACCCTACGAAAAAGCCACACCACATATAGAACTAAGGCCGGAGCCCTCGCAGGCACCGGCCTTGTTGTTTTTCAGCTAAGAACTGTTCAGGCCGTGGCCAGCACCTGGTCGTCACCCGGCTGCTCGCTCTCGGCCTTCTGCTTGGCGCCGCCCTTGGTGCGCGAGCGCGAGGGGGGCAGGCGGCGCAGGGTCTTGAGCGCCTCGGCGTCCTTGATGCCGATGGTGCGCTGGTCGACCGTGATCAGGCCGATCTCGTTGAAGGCCGACAGGGTGCGGCTGACCGTTTCCAGCGTCAGGCCGAGGTAGCTGCCGATCTCGTGGCGGGTCATGCGCAGGTTGAACAGCTTGCTCGAGTAGCCCATCGCGGCGAAGCGGTCGGCCAGCGAGACCAGGAAGCGGGCCACGTGCGCTTCGGCGGACAGGGCGCCGAGCATGCCGATCATGGTCTGCTCGCGCACCAGTTCGCGGCTCATGACGCCGTACATCATGTTCTCGAGTTCGGCGTGGACGCGGCCGAGGGCGGTGAGCTTCTTGAACGGTAGCAGGATCAGGTCGCAGTCGGACAGGGCCACCGCTTCCGAGGCGTAGTGGCGGGTGTGGATGCCGTCCACGCCCAGCATGTCGCCCTTCATCGGGAAGCTCAGCACCTGTTCGTTGCCGAACTCGTCGATGAGCACGGTTTTCAGGAAGCCGGAGTTGACGATGTACAGGGTGTCGAAGGCCTGGCCGATGGTGTGGACCCGCTGGCCGGTCTTGAACTGGACATGCTGGAACAGCAGTTCTTCGGAAGTCACCGAGACGCTGGCCGGGATGCGGAGCAGGTCGCAGACTTCCTTGAGGTTGGACCAGAGGCGTCCCTGGCGCTGGCGGCCGGCTTCCATGGGGGTATGCAGGGTCGGCTGGGTGACGTTGCGTTGTTCTGACGTTGGCTGGGACTGCATGCTCATCTCCAGGTGAAAGACTCAGGGTTTCGGCGACCACGGGGCGGAGCAGGCAACCGTTACAGGCTGGCTCACGCTGGGACTTGGATCGCAAGCAAGTCGAAACGCTGAATTCAGTATGCCAACACGAGTCCGGCACGGATATCAGCGATGGCTGAATATGTAGGTAGGAAGGCTGACAGGTTTGTAGGAATATTCCGACCCGCGGGTGTCGGCTACAGAGGAAGGGCGGGGAGATCGGTGCTGGGGAAACAGCAGGGTGGGGGGAGAGCTGGTGCCCCCCGGGCGAGGGGAAGCGGCGGCACAAAACCGCCGCCAGTGTGTCTAAATCTTCTTGGACTAGGCTTTCATCGGCGACAGCAGCCGGTGCGCCACCGCGTACTGCACCATTTCGGACAGGGAGTTCATGCCCATCTTCTGCATGATGCGGGTCTTGTGGGTGCTGACCGTCTTGACCGACAGGTGCAGGCTGTTGGCGATCTCGGTGATCGATTTGCCGCCGACGAGGTGCGAAAACACCTCGAATTCGCGGTCGGACAGCTGTTTATGCAACAATTGCTCGTTCGGCGCCATGATGTTGAGCGCCAGCTGCTCGGCCACTTCGGTACTGATATAAGGACGTCCCGAGGCCACCTTGCGAATGGCGCCGACCAGCTGGGTGCCCGCGCTCTCCTTGGTGAGGTAGCCCTGGGCGCCGGCGCGGATCGCCCGCACCGCGTACTGCTCCTCTTCGTGCATCGTGAGGATCAGGATCGCCAGCTTGGGCGCCTCGCTGCGCACCTGGCGGATCAGGTCGACCCCGCTGCGGCCCGGCATCGACAGGTCGAGCAGCAGCAGGTCGAAGCCGCCCTGGCGCACCTGGGCCAGCACCTCGAAGCCGTTGGTCGCTTCGCCGGCAATCTCGATATCCGGCGCGCCATCGAGGATGCGCTTGAGTCCTTCGCGCATGATCGTGTGGTCGTCGGCAATGACGATGCGAATCATAAAACCATCCTTCTCGGTGAAAGCAGCGATGACCTGGGGGAGCACTGATCCAGTGCTTCCCAAAGCAGGCTAACACAGGACGGCGCCGGCATTTGTCGTACTTTCTTCACGCCGGCCGTCCTCAGGCAGGCGCCGGTTCGCTGATCAGGCGGTGCACCAGCACCGGCTTGGTCGTGTGCGACAGTACCTTGTTGGTGACGCTGCCGAGCAACAGCTGGCCCCAGCCGCTGCGGCCGTGCGATCCCATGAAGATCAGGTCGCAGCCTTCCTGCTCGGCGACGTCGACGATCTTCAGGGCCGCGGTATCGGAAAACGCGGTCAGGCAGCTGTGCTTCAGGCCGGCGCCGGCGCAGGAGCGCATGATTCTTCCCATGTACTCCTCGCCCATGCGCCGCATCTGCGCGATGTATTCTTCTTCGCTCGGGTAGGAGGGGGGAATGATTTCCACGTACACGGGATACTGGTAATCGGGGGCGACGAACAGGGCCAGCACCTCGGCGCCCATTTGTTGCGCGAATTTGACGCCGGCGCAGGCCGTATGCTGCGACACGGCCGAGCCGTCGGTGGTGATCAGGATTTTGCGGTACATGATGACTCCTCCAATGGCCACGCCATTCTGGCGTGTAGCGGGCGCGGCGGCGATTGCAAGAACGCAAACTGTTGAGCTCGATCAAACTTCGGGTGCTTATTCCGCAGCAAGCACGACAGCATGATAAGAAAGACCGTCGAGTTACGAAAAACAACACCTCCTTGTGTAAACATTCAGGAACCGTGCGATTTAATTGTCGCGGAATTAAGTTTCGCTGTCCATTTTGTTGCGTCTCTGTCGCCGAGATTTACCTGTGGCAACTACGCTGCTACACTCGCATGCAGATTTCGATCCATTGCGCGCTGCCGTTTACGCGCGCCCAAATGGATGCAGTAACGACCGAATACACCGCTTGATTGCGCACTTATACACCATGGAGAAGCAGGGATTATGACCGACGCCGCTGACGATTTCGACGCACTATTCGAGGAAGTGGCGGCGCAGCGCGCCAGCGCTCCCGCCGCCACCCCGGCGCCGGCGGCCGAG